>JAHZES010000070.1:4116-9468 GCA_019421725.1 Clostridiales bacterium
ACTCGCGGCGTCTCATCAGCACCGCCAACATGGAGGTAACAAGGGACTTGCCCACGCCGCCTTTTCCGCTGACAACGGCAAATACCTTTTTAACATGGCTCAGCTCGTTGAGCGGCTCAATAAAGCTTTTGCAATTTTGGGAGCAGGATTCACAATTATGGTCACAGGACTCACTCATAAATCATTTCCGCCTTTCCGTAATAATAACTGACCGCGCCTGCTTAAACCAGACGTTTTCCCTTTATAAACACACCGGCCGGCTGCAGCGATCCGTCCAAAACAACCACATCGGCGCGTTTGCCGGGTTCCAGACTGCCAACCAGCTTTTCGCAGCCGATGACCTTTGCCGGCGCCAGCGATGCTGCGTAAAATGCGGTCTCCAGCTCCACGCCGAAACCGATCACGCGGCGTACGCATTCCATCAGATTCGTAGACGAGCCGGCAATAGTTCCGTCCGCCAGCGTCGCTTTGCCGTTGGTGACCGTAACCTCATGTCCGCCGGCATCAAGGAACCGCGCTCCGTCCGGCATTCCGGCCGCCTCCAGGCTGTCGCTGATCATGACGACGCGGCGGCCGAGCAGGCGGAAGGTAGCACGCAGAATGGCCGGATGGATATGGATCCCGTCACAGATCAGCTCGGCAGTAACATCCGGCGTATCCCACACGGCGCCGACAACGCCGGGCGCACGGTGAGTCGCGCCGGTCATCCCGTTGTAAAGGTGGACCGCATGAGAAGCGCCTGTTTCAAACGCCGCCCGGGTCTGGTCGTAATCCGCCGCTGTGTGTGCAACCGAAACGACCGCTTCATTCTTGACTGCGCGAATAAAATCCAGCGCACCGTTTACTTCGGGCGCAACATCGACGATTTTTATCATGCCGTCACAGGCGGCATTCAGGCGGCGAAACATTGCCGCATCCGGCTCGCGAATCCATTCCGGCGGCTGCGCCCCGCGCTTTGCCTGGCTGAAAAACGGGCCTTCCATATGCACGCCGAGCGGCGTTGCGCCGGCATGTTCCGTTTTGCAGTAATCGTGAACATTAACGACTGCCTTGCGGATGGCCTCTTCCGAAATCGTCATGGTCGTCGGCAAAAAGGAAGTCACACCGTTTTTCCCTTCATATTCCGCAATTTTGCGCAGCGCCTCCGGGTCGCCGGAGGAATGGTCGCAGCCGACGGCGCCATGCGTATGAATATCGATCACGCCGGGAACCAGCAGCTTTCCGGAGCAGTCAAGCTCCTGTTCTCCGGGCGCTTCAATCTTTTCTCCGATCTGGGCAATAAGGTCTCCTTTTATCAACAGGTCGCCCTTCACCCTGTGAAAATCACCGTTCAAAATCGTCGCGTTTTTTAACAGCATAGCCGTCATTCCTTCCTTTATTAATACACCGGTCTGCGGCGCGAAGCCGTTCTGTCAAAAATTAATCATATTCTTCCTCTGCCAAATTGTCAAGTATACGTCCCTCTTCGCGGCGAAACTGCGTAGGGGTTTTCCCTGTCTCCTTCAAAAACACCTTCGAAAAATAATTCTGGTCGGAAAAGCCGCAGTCGAGCGCAATTTCCTTGATGCTTCGGCGGGAATACATCAAAAGCTCGCGTGCATGCCCGACCCGCACGCTTGTAACGTAACGGCTGATTCCAATGCCGTATCGCTTCTGGAACGCATTGATCACCGTGGCGCGGCTGCAAAAAAAATGGCTTCGCAGCACCTCCAGCGAAAGCTCGCTGCGGTAATTTTCATTGATATACTTTTTGATTGCCGGTGCAAGATCGGCTTTTTCCGGATTAAACCGATTGCTCAAGGAAATGTATTTTGCACAGATATCCATAATATGCAGGCAGGAAACGATCTTGTCGCGGTCGCGTAAAGGCAGCCCGTCCACAATGCGGCGCAGGCGGGCCGGATCGTCAACATACGGCAGCGCGGCTTCATACACGGTAAGCCGGTTTCTTTCCGGCGAACAAAGCGTTTGCCCCATCATCAGATAACCGATCAGTGTGCCGAAGCTGAAAATCGGCGCGACTGCCTCATAAAGCCCGAAGCAGCACTGATAAATGGAAAACTGCTGTGTTTTTTTCGCCTGTTCAAACGCGGCATAATCGGTTTGGTGACAAAGCTGCAACGCTCTCTCATTCCTCTGAACCATGGCGCAAAGCGCGCACTGCCCCTTGGGGTATGCCTCAATTTCATTAAAATCGGTATCGTGTACGCTGAGCCGCAAACCTGAAATATTGTGCAGCTCCTGCAGCACCGTAATCAATTCCACATGGTCGTCCATTCCGTTCACACTCCCTGCATTCGGCCCTCTCGTTGGCCGAGCACCGGCTTTACCGCCAGCCAAAATTACTGAATTCGTCTAAGAATAGACTAATTTACTTAATATTATACGTGATTTCCTTGAAAAAAGAAAGAGGGAAACGTATAATAAAGTCAGGGTTTTTTATTATTTTTTTGCAGGAGGGACATTATATGACTCTGGTCATTATGGCAGCCGGTATGGGCAGCCGCTATGGCGGACTGAAGCAGATCGATCCCGTTGGGCGCAAAGGCGAGTTTATTCTGGACTATTCCATTTACGACGCAGTTCAGGCCGGTTTCGACAAGGTTGTATTTATTATTAAGGAAGAAAATCTTGACCTGTTCCGGGACACGGTCGGCAAACGGCTGGAAAAGGTAATCCCTGTGGAATATGTGTTCCAAAAAGTTTCCGACGTCCCTGCGGGCGTTTCGATCCCTGCGGAACGCACCAAACCGTGGGGTACCGCTCATGCGGTGCTTTGCTGCGCAGACGTGGTAACCGATAACTTTGCCGTCATCAATGCGGACGATTTTTACGGCCGTGACGCTTTCCTGATGCTCGGCAAATTTTTGAAAGAAACTCCGTCGGACAGCGTTCCGAGCCATTACTGCATGGCGGGCTATGTTCTTGCCAATACGCTGACGGAAAACGGGCACGTTGCGCGCGGCGTCTGCTGCACTGACAAAGACGGTTTTCTTACCAGTGTAACCGAGCGCACAAAAATTCAGCGCAACAACGGCCAAACACAGTTTTTTGAAAACGATGTGTGGACAGATCTGCCCGAAAACAGCATTGTCTCCATGAACTGCTGGGGCTTTACGCCGAAGCTGTTCGACGCTATTCGTGCCGGTTGGAAAACATTCTTTGAAGAAAACAGTGCCAACCTGATGAAGGCGGAATATTTTCTGCCGTCCGTCGTCACCAACCAGATCAACGACGGCTCCTGCGACGTTAAGGTTTTAAAAACAAGCGCAAAATGGTTTGGCGTGACCTATCACGAGGACCGCGCCACTGTGGTGCAAAAAATTTCAGACATGACCGACGCGGGGATCTATCCTGACGGTTTATGGGAATCAACAGGGAGGTAAAGCCGATGATCGATTTTATCCGTGAAAACCTGCTGGACAAATTCCAGTTTGAAGGCGACCCGATTTTTGTAGAGCCGTTTGGCTGCGGCCATATCAACGCAACCTTTGCCGTTTATTTTAAAAGCGAGACCCGCCCGCCGCACCGTTATATTCTGCAGCGGATCAACACTAATATTTTTTGCGATCCGGACGGTTTGATGGAAAACATTGTGAATGTAACGGCGTTTCTGCGTAAAAAAATCATTGCGGCAAACGGCGACCCCAGCCGCGAGACGCTCACTGTTATTTTGACCCGGGACGGAAAACCGTATTATCGCGATGCGGAAAACCGCTGCTGGCGCGCCTATCAATTTATTGAAAACGCAACGTCCTACCAGACGGTAGAGCGCCCGGAGCTGTTTTACAATGCGGCGCGCGCATTCGGAAAATTTCAGCGTCTTCTGGCCGATTATCCCGCCGCCACGCTGCATGAAACCATTCCGCAGTTCCACGATACAGGAAAGCGTTTCCGCGATTTCTGTGCGGCCGTGCAAAACGACAAAGCCGGACGCAAGGCTCTTGTCGCAGATGAGATTTCTTTTGTTTTGGCTCGTGAAAAAGACTGTACCGTTGTGACCGACCTGATCGCCGCCGGAAAAATGCCTCTGCGCGTTACCCACAACGATACCAAGCTTAACAACATTATGATGGATAACGAAACCGACGAGGGGATCTGCATTATTGATCTTGATACCATTATGCCAGGTTCCTCTTTGTACGATTTCGGCGACAGTATCCGTTTCGGCGCCAGCTCCGCCGCGGAAGATGAGAAAGACCTGAACAAGGTCTTTATGAAGCTTGATTTGTTTGAAAGCTATACAAAGGGCTTTTTAAGCGAGGTCGGTTCGGCGCTGACCGAGACAGAGCTGGAGTACCTTGCCTTCTCCGCCAAGCTGATGACATTGGAATGCGGCATGCGTTTTCTGGCGGATTATCTCGATGGCGACTGCTACTTTGCAACGCATTACGACGGACAAAATCTGGATCGGGCACGCACCCAGTTCAAGCTGGTTGCGGATATGGAAGCCAAAATGGAGCAGATGCAGCAAATCGTGAAGCAATTCTGCTGATCCCCTTGCCCCAAAACGGAACGACCTGGTTCAAAAAACGGTGCAGCCTCTTTTCGAGGCTGCACCGTTTTTTTGCGCTGTAAAATGAAACTTACACAGACGCTCCGGCTCTTTTCATTCAGTTTGCCGCCGGAAGCACATACTTTTTCCCGAATTCCTCTAACGCATGTTCATAATTTGCCTCATGCGTATCCTTGATATTCTGCAAGTAGCCATGCGTTTCGAAATCCGAATGATTGATCCGCAGAATACACACGGCAATATTGGAGCAGTGATCCGAAACGCGCTCGCAGTTGTTGAGCAGATCTGAAAGCACAAACCCCAGCTCAATGGTGCAGTTTCCACCCTGCAGCCGCTCAATATGCCGTGTCTTAAGCGCATCTGTCAATTCGTCCACCACCTGCTCCAGCGGCTCTACCAGAGCCGCCTTCGGCTCATCATCCTCTGCAAAGGCATCCGTCGCCAAATTCAAAATTTCTTTCAGCGCGCTGAACAACACCTTCAGCTCGGCATTCGCTTGGCTGGAAAAGCTGATCTTTTTCTCCCGCATTTCTTCGGCTACCTCGAGAATATTGACCGAGTGGTCGGAGATCCGTTCAAAATCCCCTATGCAGTGGAGCAGCTTACTGACTGCGTGACTATCCGAATCGGAAAGTTCACGGCTTGAAAGCTTCACCAGATAGGTGCCCAGCCGGTCTTCATACTCATCAATTTTATCCTCCAGCGCGCGGATATGCGCCGCCTGCTTTTCGTCATACCGCTCCATCATACTCAGCGCGGCAAGGATTCCCTCGCGCGAAAGCCTTGCCATCTCTACCGTTATGCTGCGGCATTGCTCCAGCGCAAAGGAGGGCGAA
>JAHZES010000070.1:9478-9875 GCA_019421725.1 Clostridiales bacterium
TCAAGTCCGGCAAAGGCATTGTCCTTCTCTTCTCTGTCCCGAACCGTCATGGACGCCAGTTTTCCAAGAAGTTTGGAAAACGGCAGCAGAACCAGCGTGGTCACTACGTTAAACAGCGTGTGGACCACCGCAATGTCCGCCGCGCCCAATGCATTCCGGACAAAATCGAATTGAAAAATTGCGTTCAGCACGTAAAACGCAGTTAAAAACAGTACCGAACCGATAATGTTGAAATACAGGTGAACCATGGCGGCCCGCTTGGCATTCTTTTTGGCGCCGATGCAGGAGATCAGCGCAGCAGCACAGGTTCCGATATTTTGCCCCAGGATTACCGGAATCGCCGCACCGTAGGTAATTTTGCCCGTAGCGGAAAGTGCCTGCAAAATACCGACGGACG
>JAHZES010000071.1 GCA_019421725.1 Clostridiales bacterium
ATGCGGTCGATTGCCTGCCAGGCTATAACGAGGCGGTACTGGGATGGTACGCCGCGCGGCAGGGCTGGAACGTGCCGGAGGAATGGCTTGTTTCATGCCGCAACGTTGTCAGCGCAACGGCGATGCTGCTTTGTGCAAATACCGCGCCGGGCGACGCAGTGATGACCTTTACCCCTGTTTATTCGCCGTTCCTTGCGGTGATCCGGCAAAACGGACGGCGGGTGGTGGAGTGCCCTCTGTTACCGCGGGAAGAACGGTGGGAAATTGATTTTGAGCTTTTTGAGCGGCAGATCGTCCGAGAAAGGGTCAAAATGCTGTTGCTTTGCAGCCCGCATAATCCGGTGGGGCGTGTCTGGACGCGCGAGGAGCTTTCCCACATTGCGCGTTTTTGTGCCGAGCACGGGGTCTTTGTGGTCTCTGACGAGATTCATTCCGATTTTGTGTTTCCCGGTCACAGGCATTTGCCGTTTTTGTCCTTGCCGGAGGCCGATCTCAGCCGATGTGCCTGCTGCACATCGGCAAACAAAACCTTTAACCTTGCGCTGCTCGACAATGCTAACATTTTTATTCCGGACGAAGCCTGCCGCAAAACGTTTCAGTCGGCGCAGGCTGCAAGCTATGTGGGAGGCGGAAGCTACCTTGGCAAGCTGGCCTGTGCCACGGCGTACCGCTGCGGCGCGCCGTGGGTGGACGAGCTGGTGGCGTATCTGGATGAAAGCCTTGCGCAGGCAGTGGATTTTTTGCGGCGGGAGCTGCCGGAGCTGCGGGTGACGCGGCCGGAGGGAACGTATTTGCTCTGGGTCGACAGCCAGGCGCTTGGCATGGAACCGCAGCAGCTTTCGGATTTTGTGCTGCAGAATGCCCGGCTGCGTCTGGTGAACGGAGCAGGATACGGAACAGGCGGAAAAGGATATTTGCGCGTCAATGCGGCAAGGCCGCGCGCAGAGCTGATGGAGGCGCTTGAACGGATGCGTGGTGCGATACGGCTGTAACGCTTTTTTCCACGCTTTCCACATAGTTTTCAACAGTTTTGCACATGCCTGTGGAAAGCCTGTTTTTGCAAAAGCATCAGCTCTTCAAAGAAAAGCGGATGCCGCAGTGTGCTTATTCGTTCTCAAGCCTGATGTGATCCAGGTGCAGCCGAACGCAGGTTCCACTGCCGATTTCCGATGTGATCTCCATGGAGTGAGACAGCCTGCCAAGCACAATTCGGCAAAGGTAAAGCCCGATCCCGGTGGCGCGTTTGTCGCTGCGGCCGTTGAAGCCGGTAAACCCTTGTTCGCCCAGCCGGGGAAGGTCTTCCGGCGCGATGCCGATGCCGGTGTCCGAAATACAAAGCGTGCGGTTTCCCTCCAGTGTGATGGTGATCCCGCCGCGGTTTGTATACTTGATCGCGTTGGAAAGAAGCTGCTCCAGAACAAAGCAGAACCACTTTTCATCGGTCAGCACCGTGCAGTGAAGCTCCCCAAGCGTCACCGTCAGTCTCTTTCGGATAAATTGCCCGGCGTATTTGCGGACGGTCTGCCGTACCAGGGTGTCCAGGTCATATTCGCGGATGACATAATCGCTGGAGCTGCTTTGCAGACGTATATAGGAAAGAACCATCTCCACATATTGCTCGATTTTAAAAAGCTCGGAGGAAAGCTCGGGGTTTTCTTCTCCCGCGCCGCTTTGCAGCAGCAGCCGCATTGCGGCGATCGGCGTTTTGATCTGATGTGCCCAAAGCGTGTAGTATTCCGTCATGGAGTGGGTCGCGCGTTCTGCGTCAGCAATGACCTGCAGGCGCTCGCTGTCCAGCAGCTGTAAAAGCAGGGTGTAGTCGCGCTCGGTCAGGTTTTCCGGCGCAGGCAGCGCAGAGGTGCCCGCCGCAATATTTTGCTGCAGGTAGACCATTGTGCAGTGACGGCGGTAATAATGCGCGAAATCCACTGCTGCGGCCAACAGCGCCAGCACTCCGCAGCACAGAAAAGCATACCCAACGGCCTCAAGAGGCAGGTGGTACAATGCGAATACCGCCAAAAAAATGACGCTAAAAACAACCGAAAGCAAAATGCTGCGGCGATGCTGCAGCAGATAGCTCCCCAGTACGGAGAAAATTTTAGGTTTTTCCTGTTTCTTATCCATTTATTCCAATCATTCCTTTTTTAAAACAGACTGAAAAGCTGCCGGACAGTTCATTGCCGACAGCAATTTTTTTGCGCGCACGCAGAAGACCCTGTAATTTTTTCAAGAATCTTTCCAACAGCAGAAAAATATGGTATACTGAGGACAAATTCCGACACGGCGATTGAACGTGCAATAAAAAGGACTGATCCACTATGAAAAATGTCTGCAAAATGCTGTCCCTGGCGCTGGTTATCGGGCTGCTGAGCGGATGCGAATTTACGGGCTCTGCACCCGCCGCAGACGCATCCTCCGCAGCAAACTCATCCGTTGTTGTGGAATCGAACGCGGCTTCGGATCTGCCGAAGACTTCCTCTTTTCCGGAGGTTTCTTCCGCACAGGTCTCCTCTGAAGAAGCAAAAGAAAGAAAAACCGAAATGCTTGCGGTGCTGCTGAATGCGCTGCAGCGCACAGGCGCTGCAGCGCCCGCCAGAGAACAGGCGCAGCAGTTTGCGGATTCCGGCAGAGGACTGCAGAAAAGTGCTCTGGCGGTTCGGGGGATCCTTGACCTTTGCACTGCGCCGGGACAAACCGCAGGGCTTTCGGAACAAATTGCCGAAGCCGCGCAGGAAAGCGGAATTTCCGTCGAGGCGTTTCAGCTCGCCGCCGCAGCCTGCCGGGAGCGCGGACTGAAAACATCAGACTCTGTTACGCTGACCTTTACCGGAGACTGCACATTTTCTCCGATCAATGAAGAGTCTCACAGCGGGTCCTTTGACCAGGTTTACGCCAGGCAGAGCAGCCCGTCCTATCCGTTTGACCGAATGTTCCCCTGGTTTTCCACAGACGATATCACCTGTATCAATTTTGAGGGCACGCTCACCAAAAGCCTTGCCCATGCGGAGAAGGTGTATTATTTCCGCGGCGATCCGTCGCTCGCAAAAATTCTTCCGTCCTCTTCGGTGGAGCTTGCCAATTTGGCGAACAACCACACAATGGATTATTTTCAGCGTGGGTTTGAAGATACGGTGACTGCGTTGACCGGAGCAGGCGTTTCCCTGATCACGACGCAGCGGCCGTATGTTACCGTTGTTAACGGAATCCAGGTGGTGTTTATCGGGCAGCAGATGGCAACCGGAGCAAGAGCCGCTGCAGAAACCGTAAAGAAGTACAAACGGAAAGACAACATCGTCGTTGTTGTGATGCATTGGAGCACCGAATTTTCCAATCAGGTTGCTCCGGTATGCGTTGAGGCCGGGCGCGGCCTGATCGATGCCGGAGCCGATCTTGTCATTGGACATCATCCGCATGTTCTGCAGGGCATGGAGCTTTACCGGGGGAAATATATTGTTTACAGTCTGGGGAATTTTGCGTTTGGAGCGAACGTGGGACCGATCACCTCGCCGTACACGATGGCGTTTCGCGCCCGATTTGCGCAGCAGGACGGGAAAATATCCATGACCGATGCCGAAATTGTTCCCTGCTGCCCCACCTCCGACGCAAGCGGTTGGAACAATTACCAACCCAAACCGTTGTTCGGGAAAAAAGCGCGCGAGCTTGCCGATTATGTGATCTCGATCAGCAGTTCGCTGAAATATGGCGTAAAGGAGCTTTCCTATTTTGATATCTGACCGCAGAGGCACGGGCGTTTTTACAAGGCCAGCGACCCCATTGGGTCCCACGGCTCCAGTGTAATGGGTTCCGACTCATATTCCGCAAGCTCTTCGACGGTGAGGTATTTTCTGTTTACCACTACCTGATAAAGATATTCGTCAAACCATGCGTCGCTCATAACAAAATAACCGTCGTGGCCAACGTCCTTGCCCCAGCTGTTTTCCACGCGCCAGCGGTTCGGTTTGCCGTTTTCGTCAAGGTTGACGCCTTCAAATACCATTGCATGCGTCAACAGGCTCTGGCCGTAATCAAGCCGCTCGCTTTTTGTCATCGGGAAATCGGTACCGAAAAGCGATCCGGGTTCATAAACGGAAAGATCAAGAATCCCTTCGTCGCGCACATAGCGTTTGCCGACGTCACATCCGAACCAGACGGGAGCGCCGTCCTTCATCTGTGCAATTGCCGCGCGCTTCAACGATTCCGAAGGAAGGTTGACGTAGCGGATCGTTTTCCCCTCTTCCACATTTCCAAGGAACCGGACGGTAAAGCTGCGGTGCAGGGGCTTGTTTTCGGTCGGGGCGTTGATCACGCTGACATAATCGTCAAGATCGATACCGATGTATTTTTCATAAAAGCTCTGCGGCGTCAGCCCGCATTCACGAATAAATTCACCGTCCTTGCTGCGCAGCTCCAGGGTGAAGGTCTCCGGCGGGCAGCCAAGGCAGACGCACAGCATGTTGTAAACAGTTTGAAGCATTTCCGCCTTTTGTGCACGCAGCGCATCACCGGATACACCGTTTTTATGCTCCGCACGCAGCTTGCAGGCAAATTCGCGCAGTTTTTCCGTCAGGTAAAAGTTCAGCTCGCCCGTATTGGAGGAAACGGCGGTTTCCGGCATCGCCGACTTTGGTACAAGACCGTACTTTTTAACAAGGTTGCGCAGCATATCCCACTGTCCGCCGTCCTGTACGGGGGCAGAGAGCAGGTACGAAATGAGGCGACTGTCGGTGGGCTCTTCCAGCGTTTTTAAAATGTTCTCCAGAAAATAATTGGATTTTTCAAGCTTGTCGTAAAACAACGTGTAGTTTTGGGAAAGCTCAAAATCCTCCAGCTTCAGCCGTTGGATCATTGGGAAACGCAGGCAGTTGAGGGCGGCAAACATCCAGCAGCGTCCGCTCTTTTTTTGATTGGTAATACTGCCCTGTTCCAGCTGCAGCGAAAATTCATGGCGTGCGTGTTGCAGTGCTTCCGGGTTACGTGCCGCCGCATTAACGCCGTTTTGCGTAACGGCGTTGCGTGCAATGCGAAGGGCTTTGTCAGAGCAGAAGGCTCGATTCATCTCTGTAAGGGCTGCAGATGTAATTGCGGTATTCATACTTAAAACAGCATCCTTTCTGTCAGGTGGTTAATTGTGGTTTATTGATTTCGGGGGAGCTCGCTGCCCGCCAGCTTTGCGAACAAATCGCAAACCAGTTCGTCCCGGTTGATCCAATAGCAGTATTTCATCAGTGGGCGGGTGGGGCAGCTGCCGTAATGATGGTCATATTCGGGAATCGGCGCGGGGATCAGCCGGTCGGAAACAAAACGCGGACCAAGCAGCCACGCTACGGCAGTTACGTCCCAGATCACGCGGCTCCACGGTTTGCCGTCGGCATATTTTCGGGCGGCCTCTCTTGTGTGTTCCACGAGATAGTCGCACAGCTCGTTTTTGCCGGAAAGCCACATCAAAAGCTCGGCTTCACTGACGGCGAAGGAGGAGACGACGCCCATGCAGGGCAGCTGTACCAACGGGACGCCGCATCCGAATACCACCCGGGCTGCGGCGACATCCTGCATCATGTTGAATTCGCGGGAGTCCGGCCAGTCGAGCGCGTGGCCGCCCAGCCAGACGACGACGATCCGCTCTTTCAGCTCGGGCTTTCTGATCAGTGCCGAGGCTACGTTGGTAATTGCACCGATCGCGACCACATACAACGGACGCTCGGAGCTATACTCCATACCTATTGTGCAGATACGATCGGCGGCGGGAGAAGGCACTGGGGTCTTTTCGTCGGGCAGGTAGGTTTCCGAGCCGGGGAAAACCTGAGGAAAAAGGTCTTCCCGACCGGCAAGCGATAAAATACGGCGAATTTCCGCATAGCTCTTTTTCATGCCGTCTGCGGGGCTTTCGGAGTTTTCATTGAAAAAAGGCGCGGCGGTGATTGCCCGTATGCGAAGCTGAGTTTCACAGCGCAGCAGGTAAGCAAGCGCAAACTGGTCGTCAACCTCATTAAACGTGTCGGTGTCCAATAAAATGTCCGCCGGCAATTTCGGTCTTGCCAACATGGAAAGACGGGTAAAAGCATCCATCAAAAGTTCCTCCGTTCTGCTTTGGATGTTTGGTTAGACGGAGGTGCAAAGGATCCGACCGGCGCCGTCCAAAAGATATTCGCCGCAGCGCGCCGGGATAAAGATGCATTCGCCGCGTTTCAGTGTCAGCCGCCGGTTACCGCAGCAGAGCACGGCTTCTCCTTCGGTGCAGAGCAAAGCGTGAAAGCTGGTTTCATCGGCGAAGAAGGGCGCCTTTCCGCGCAGCTCAATGGCTGTTACGGTAAACCGACTGCAGCGAGCCAGAACTGTAGTTACACAGCCCTCGCGTTCAATCGGCGCTTCGCGGCGGTCTGGGTTTCCGGAGGGAGTCAGCTTTGTCACATCGAGCGCTTTGTCAATGTGCAGAGGTCTCGGTTTTCCGTCCGCGCCCAAACGGCCATAGTCGGAAACACGATAGGTGCTGTTGCTGTTCTGCTGAATTTCGGCGATCAGAATGCCGCTGCCAATGGCGTGCAGCGTTCCGGCTTCGATGAAAAACACATCTCCTTTGTGAACGGGAACGGTGTTCACCACATCGGTCAATGTATTGTCTTCAATACGGCGGCGGAATTCTTCTTTGCTGATCTCACGGTTAAAGCCGTAAATCAGTGTTGCGCCTTCGGTACAGTCCACAACATACCACATTTCGGTTTTGCCGTTTTCGTGCTCTACGCGTTTGGCGTATTCATCGTCAGGATGAACCTGAATGGAAAGCTTGTTTCCCGCGTCGATCAATTTGATCAGTACCGGAAAGCTGTCCAGCTCGGCGCAGTGGGTGCCAAGAGCTGTTTTGCCGGCTTTGGCAAGGTATTCGGCAAGCGTCATGCCGGCGTATTCGCCGCTTGCAACGATTGAGGGCCCGTCCGGGTGACAGGAAAGCTCCCAGGCTTCGGCGACCTTGTTCAGGCTGCTTTTCATACCGAATTCCGTTTTCAGGCGGGTGCCGCCCCAAAGGTAATCCTTGAATGCCGGCGAAAGCTTGATCGGTTCTGTTGTCATATCGATTCCGTCCTTTCTGAATTTATACATATCAAAAGTTTTTGCCCGAAGACGATGGGGCAGGATCATTTTGAGTATATCACATTTATGCGCTGATTTGAACCGTAAGATTCAAGTTTTGACCCAATAAAAAATGCGGTTGACAAGTGTTTTTTTGAAAAATATAATATACATATACCCCTAACAGTATGGAGGATACGATAATGAAACAATGTATGGATTCGGAGAATTTGCACCGCCGCCTGAAAAAAATTATTGGGCAGGTGCAGGCCATTGACCGAATGGTGGATGAGGATGTGCCCTGCGAAGACGTTCTTTCCCAGATCAATGCCGCCAAATCGGCTCTGAACGGATGCGGAAAAGTTGTATTGGAAGGCCATATCCGGCATTGCGTCCGGGACGGTATTGAGCACGGCGATCCGGATAAGACCATCGAAAGCTTCACAAAAGCGGTAGAGCGATTTGCCAACATGCAGTGAATCTCCGAACAGTCAGCCTCAGGGGCTGGCTGTTTTTATTATTTGTCTTGACAGCGAATACCCCCACGGGTATAATATACATATACCCCATAAGGTATAGAGAGGAGATTTGTTTATAAAGCAAGTTGTCGAAAGGCTGGAGCGTCTGCTGAAGCTTGGCGGAGCCCGGAAGGACATTGTCCTGCTTGTGATCTCGGGCGCCGCAGTTTTATGCAGTCTGTTAAAGATTTCCCCGTTTCCGTTCGATATGGCGTGGGTAGCCATTATTCTGTGCGGCGTACCGATCATTTTGGAGGAGGTGATCAGCCTGGTAACGGCTTTTGACATCAAAGCGGCCATGCTGGTTTCTCTTGCTCTGATCGCATCCGTTTGTATCGGAGAGATTTTTGCCGCCGGCGAGGTGGCCTTTATTATGCAGCTTGGAGCCCCGGAGGTCGTTGCGGTGGACAGTGTTTCTGGCTCCCCGGAGAAAGACGAGGTTTACCGGCTGGCGGCTTCCGTGGAGCAATTCTCCGAGCATCCTCTTGGAAAAGCGATCGTGGATTGCTACAGAAAAGAAGGCGGTTTACCGGCTGACGCAAATGCCTTTGAAATGATTCCCTGGCGGGGCGTATGTGCAGAGGTGGAGGGGAAAACCGTTCTTGCGGGAAACCCCGAGCTGCTTCAGGAGCGCGGGGTCAGGTTTACTCCCGCAAAGGATGCCGAAGCTCACATTCAGCGGGGCTGCACAGTTATCTATGTTGCGGTAAATGCCGAATTTGCCGGTTTTATTGCACTGTCCGATACCTTACGAAAGGAAAGCGCCGCAACGATTGCAGCGCTTTCCGATTTGGGAGTGCAGTCTGTTTTGCTTACCGGCGACCGCAAAAATGCCGCTGCGGCCATTGCCGATCAGCTGCAAATCGGTGAAGTGCGGGCCAATTGCCTGCCGGAGGATAAGCTGAAGGTGATCGGTGAATATCAGAGCAGATCCATGCCGGTGTGCATGATCGGCGACGGTATCAACGATGCCCCGGCGCTGAGAAAGGCGGACGTGGGCATTGCTATGGGCGGCGTGGGCAGTGACATCGCCGTGGATGCGGCAGACATTGCGCTGGTGGACGACGAAGTAAAGGAATTACCCCATCTGATAGCGCTGTCCAAACGTATGATGACCACCGTCAAGCTCAATATAATTTTCTCGATGACACTGAACTTCATTGCAATTGCGCTTGCCATTATTGGAACGCTGAACCCTGTTGTCGGCGCACTGGTGCATAACGCGGGTTCCGTGCTTGTTATCGCAAATTCGGCGCTCTTATTAAAATGGGAAAAGAAAAAGCGGTCATGATAGTTTTCGGCCTTCTTTTCGTAGCTCCCTGTCCTCGGCGCAGGTGCATGGCGCCTTTCTGGTGTTGCCTCTGAATCGGAAATCTGTTCCAAACTGAAAACTGCGCATTCCGGCGGTGAACCGGAATGCGCAGTTTTTTCGGTTGAAGCAGAAAAGAGCGCCGCTCCTTTCGGTGCGGCGCTCTGTGCAGGCTGAAAACTCAGCTGCGAAAAATTAGTCTTTCTTCTCGGCCGGGGCGTAGAGCGCCTGCAGACGGAGCAGGTGATCGTAGCGGGCAACCGAGTTCTGCTCGGCCTCGGTAAAGAGCGTTTCGGCTCTCTCCGGGAACGAACGGGTCAGAGCGGAGTAACGTGCTTCGCCCATGATGAAGTCGCGGTAGCTGGCGGTACCCTGCTTGCTGTCGATGGTGAAGGGCTTCTTGCCCTCTGCCTTCAGCGCCGGGTTGAAGCGGAACATATTCCAGTAACCGCAATCAACGGCTTTCTTCATCTCGCTCTGGCAGTTGACCATGCCGCCCTTAATGCTGTGCATCTCGCAGGGGGCGTAGCCGATGATCAGAGACGGACCCGGGTAAGCCTCAGCTTCGGAAATCGCCTTGATCGTCTGATTCATGTCAGCGCCCATGGCGATCTGCGCAACGTAAACATAACCGTAGGACATGGCGATTTCAGCAAGACTCTTCTTTGCGATGGACTTACCGGCAGCTGCAAACTGTGCAACCTGACCGATCTGAGAGGCCTTGGAGGCCTGTCCGCCGGTGTTGGAGTAAACCTCGGTGTCGAAGACCATGATATTCACGTCTTCGCCGGAAGCGAGCACATGGTCCACGCCGCCGAAGCCGATATCGTAAGCCCAGCCGTCGCCGCCGAAGATCCAGATGGATTTCTTGGAGAGGTATTCCTTATCGGCCAAAATGGTGTTGGCAAGCTTGCAGGCGTCGCAGTCGCAACCGGGCTCCACACCGTCTTCAAGAGCGGCAACAAGAGCCTCG
>JAHZES010000072.1:0-3268 GCA_019421725.1 Clostridiales bacterium
CTGGCTGATAATGTGGACAGCACCATTCCGACAGTATCACAGGCAGCAGCTTCCGCTGCCGGCGCGGAGGAAGAGATCATTCAGACCGGCAACGAAACAAGGCTGCGCGTGATCAAGTACCTTGAGTATGAGATTGCGTATGATGAGGATACCCAGCTGCAGTATATTTCCGCGATACGCTCCCCGGAGAAGAATTGATTTGAACCCTTAAACCGCAAAAGCGTACCCTGCGAAAGCCAATAGCCTTCCGCAGGGCGCGCTTTTAGTATAATGCTTAACGAAGCGGGCCGCTCCGCGGCGGCCCTTCAGAGGATCAGGTACAGCAGCGCCAGGATCAGAGAAAGATCGCTTCGGTCGTCGATCAGGATCATCAATAAAACGATCAGCATGGTGCGTTCACTGTCGCCGTCAAACAGGGCACCAAGGAGAGAATCTTCTCCCTGGCCGTGTGAGCGTCCAAAAAGAGCGGCGATTGGATTTTGCTGCGGTTTGGCAGCGTAACGCGGGCGCTCCCGCGGCGGCCCGGGCCGGGGATCGCGCGGAGGGCGTGGGTGTGCCGGGCGGCCCGGGTTTGGCGCTGCGGCAGTGGGGGTGTCCCGGTGCACATGCCCGCTGCCGGATTCGGAGCCTACGGTTTGCTGGGCGCGCTGCTGCATCATACGCACCCGGTGTATTGCTTCCTGCTGCATCCGCAGCAGATCGTTGCTGTTTTTTGGAGTCTCGGCCACTGCGTTCCGCCCCCTTTCCCGCAGGCGTTCAGAGAATACCGCTCTTTTTTAAAAGCGGGAGCATCTGCATCAGCTGCATCATATGCGCGGCGTCGTCCAGCTTTTTTTGGCGTTTTTCGCTGAGCAGTGGGCGCAGGGAATGCAGAAAACGTGTGCTGTTGGTTTCCTGCTTCATGCTGGAGAGCAGCGGCATTAATTTTACGACCATCTGTATGGCCTCGGGTGAAAGGGACGGCATGGCGGAGGGCGGCGCGGCCGGTTTGGCTGGCTGCGGAACGGGGGCTGCCGCAACGGGCTGAGCCGGTTCTGTCTGCTGCGCAGGATCCTGTTCCGCCGCGAACATTCCGGCCAGCGCCTGAATTTGCTTCATGGCTTCCGGGTCCTGCAAAAGACCGTTGATTTTTGCGGCCATGTCGTCCATGCCAAATTCATTTCCTTTCCATCAGCTTGCGAATGATCTCCTGCGCCTGCGGCGAAGCGAGAATACGGGCGGTGGTTTCCCGGTTTGAAAGTGCCTGCTGCAGCATCGCGGCATCCTTTGAACCCAGCTGTTTCAGCAGGTCATCCGGCGAGCCGCCCTGTACGGAGCTGCGGATGCTTTCCGGGTCGGCTCCAACCTGTGCGGCTACGGTGCGGATCAGAGCATCCAGCTCCTGCGGGTCCGGCGCAGCGTTTTGTTTCAATGTGTATTCCCCCTCTGTTTTATTAAAATTCCGGTCACGGTGTATCATATGACCGCCGGAAACCGGATATGCGGAAAAATTTTTCCCCATTTGATTTTATGCCTCTTTGAGCAAAAGCGTGCAGAATCTGGTGGCCCAAAGAGGACCCGGAGAAGCGGGAGTATCGGATTTTTAAATCATGGAGAAAGGTGCGTCAAAATGAGAATTTTGGTTTTTTCAGATTCCCATGGAAACCGAAGTGCAATGGAACGTGCCATTCGGGAACAGCCGGGCGCGGAGCTGATCCTTTTTTTGGGTGACGGCGCGGAAGAGGCGGAGCTGGTTCGCGCGGGGCTGCCGCCGGAAAAGCGGATGCTTACCGTTCGCGGCAACAACGACTGGTGCTGTACAGCGCCGGATTTTGACGAGGTGACCGTGGAGAATACAAAAATATTTTTTACACACGGTCATTTATTTCGCGTAAAGTACGATTTGTATACAGCCGCCTGCGCGGCAAAAAGCAGGAATGCAAAGGTGCTGCTGTTCGGCCACACGCATCAGCCGCTGATCGATTTTGACGATGGGCTGTATTTAATGAATCCCGGCGCGCTTTGCAGCTCCTGGGGAAGCTCTCCCGGCTACGGTACCGTAGATATTACTCCGGCGGGGATCTTGCTCAACCGCATCAGTTTAAAATAAAAAACCGGGAGTCGCTTTTCAAAAAGAGAAAAGCGACTCCCGGCTGGGCTTTAATACGGGAAATTATTTGTTCGCGCCGGTCTTTTGTCCGCGAAGATCGCTCAACAGCTGGACAATTTCGCCGAGCGCATAAAGCACAACGCCGGCAACGGCGGTAACGGCGAGCACCTTGAGCATCATTTCGGACGGAACGTCGGCTTCTTCAATGAAGAGAACGTTTACGGCGGCAAAAATGTCGTACAGGATGCCGCCGATCACGGTGCCAAGGCCGAGCATTTTTGCGGCGACAGCTGCGTTGCTGCGTTCACTTAAGGCAGCGGCCTGCTTGGAGCGGCGGGTGATATCCCGGCTGGTAAAGTCCAAAAACAGGCTGATCAAAAGAGCGCCGGCAACGGTGACGATCGCTTCGGGGACCATGTAGGTGGCGTTGTAGCTGAGGGAATATTTCCATGCGGGCATTCCCTCGGGAGCCCAGATGCCCCAGACGGCCCAGCCGGAAATAAAGTGGCAGATGTAACGCAGAACCGAAACCAGCAAGCTGCCGGAGGCCAGTGCAAGGCCCTGGTTCGGGATCGACTTGCGGAACACGCCGCCCAGACCGAGCACACCGAACGCAACGATATAGTCAAACAAAATGATGCAGAGCAGCGACCAGAAGCTGGTGCCGTAACGCAGGTTGTTCATGCCGAGCAGCATTTGGAACAGGCCGTAAACGCCGCCGGTGAAAATTCCCCAACGCGTACCGTAGCGGTAGGCGATAATGATGACCGGCAGCATGGAAAAGGCCGTGACCGAACCGCCGAACGGCATGTTGATGATCTGAATTTCGCTGAGCACCACAGAAAGCGCGATCATAATTGCACTTTCTGTCAGGCGCAGCACATTGCTTTTCTTTTGCATCAGAAAATCCCTCTTTCATTTAAAAATGGTGTTTGTTTTGAATTGGATGTCTGACGCAGAGGTTGAAGCCGTTTCAAAGCAGGCAAAAGAAAAAGCGCCCTGCAGAAAATGCCCGCAGAGCGCCGAAATTCGGCTGGTTGCTTCCTACGCTGGCATTACCCAGATCAGGTTCCCGGGTTTGGCGCCGCAGCGCCATCTCAGCCGGCCAAATCGCCAGCACCCCGTCCAATTCTATGGATATTGTATCGCACGGAAGAAAAATTGTCAAGTACACGAAAA
>JAHZES010000072.1:3278-4010 GCA_019421725.1 Clostridiales bacterium
AAAAAAGTGCTTTTTCGCGGCCCTGTCGCACACGGAAGCAGAAGAGCGCAAAATTTTTTTTGGAAAAGTGTAAAAATCCCTTTGCGTTTGCCGCGCTATGGGGTATAATGGTATTCGGTGATATTTGCACATTGATCGGCGCCGGCTTCATCAACGGCCGGCGAGCTGAAATCTGTCTTAAAGAAACCTGCAGCGAATTGATACGCCGGCGGCCAGTGAAAGGAATGGTTTTCGATGACGACCAACGAGTATTATTTTACTTCCGCAAACGGAATTCAGCGTGTTTTTGTAAAGGAATGGCTGCCACCGGAGGAGCCCGTCGCCATTTTGCTGATTTCCCACGGTATGGCGGAATATATTGAGCGTTACGCAGAATTTGCGTCGTTTCTTGCGGAATACGGGATCCTGGTGGCCGGGCTCGACCACTGCGGGCACGGGAAGTCTGTCCGCACGCCGGACGATCTCGGTTTCTTCGCCGAAGAGGACGGTTGGAATCTTCTGGTTGAAAATTTGCACCTGCTGCGCCTCAGAGAAGAGGAAGCGCACCCGAACCTGCCGGTGTTCCTGCTGGGGCACAGCATGGGCTCCTTTGTGGCGCGGACGTATATGATGAAGCACGGAGACGGGCTTTCCGGCGTGCTGCTCTGCGGCACCGGAACCGTACCGGAAGCCGCCCTCCGCGCCGGTCAGGCGCTGGCTGCGGTGGAGCGCAGAAAGTATGGAAGCCATCAC
>JAHZES010000072.1:4020-9840 GCA_019421725.1 Clostridiales bacterium
GCAGCAGGCTGAATCAGCTGAGCTTCGGTTCGTTCAACAAACAGTTCGCGCCAAACCGAACCGCCTACGATTGGCTGACCAGAGACGATGCGGTGGTGGACGCCTACTGCGCCGACCCGTACTGCGGTTTTGTGTTTACCGTGGCGGCGTTTCAGGATCTTTTTTCCGGGCTTTGCTACATTCAGAACAAGCGTAATCTGGCAAAAATTCTGCCGGGGCTGCCGGTGTTCCTGTTTTCCGGCTCCGAAGATCCGGTGGGCGGGAACGGCCGCGGCGTGCAGAAGGTCGCGCATGCGCTGCTGGACGCCGGCGTCAGAAATGTAACGGTTAAGCTGTATGCGGGAGCGCGCCACGAGGTGCTCAATGAGCTGAACCGCGGTCAGGTCTATTCCGATGTGCTTACATGGATCGAAAACCACCTGTAAGGCGGCGGAATGATCACGGGGCGGGGTGGAAAAGTCCATCCCGCCCTTTTGGTGCCTGTGTGGAGGGTTTGTATGCAGATTGATTTTTCGCCGTTGGAAAAACGGCTTTGGGAGGACGGAATTGCGCAGATCGGCTTTTCGGACCTGCACGGGCTGCTGCCGGAGCGTTATGCGCATTTGCCGTATGGGATTACGCTGGTGTTCCGGCTTTGCAGTGGTGTGCTCGACGAGGTGGAAACTCGTTTTGCACCGACGTTTACTTACTTTCAGCATTACAGAGCGGTCAACGCCGCGTTGGATAACGCCGCGCTGCGTACGGCAGTCTTTCTGGAACGTGTCGGCTTTCTTGCCATGCCGGTTCCTGCGTCTCAAAGCGTACATGACATGGGGCCGTATTCAGGTGCGTTTCAGCACAAAACGGCCGCCGTTCGGGCGGGGCTCGGGTGGATCGGTAAAAGCGCACTATTTGTTTCGCCGCGGTTTGGCCCAAGAGTGCGGCTTTGCACGGTGCTGACAGACTGCCCGCTGCCGAACGCACAGGCAGCCGTTTCCGTCTCCCGGTGCGGCGGCTGCAGCCGCTGTGTGGACTCCTGCCCCGCGCATGCGATCACCGGTAAAGAATACAGCCCGGGGATGGCCCGCCATGAAATTTTTGACCCGGAGGCATGCAGCCGGCACATGAAGCAGGCCTATCTGCAGATAGGCCGCGGCGCAGTTTGCGGAATCTGTGCGGCAGTCTGCCCGTTTGGAAAACAACCGCAAAAGGGGAACTTGCAATGAATCCGTTTACCCGTACCGAGCTTTTGCTGACGCCGCAGGGCGTTGAAAAACTGAAGCGTTCCGCCGTTGCAATTTTCGGCGTCGGCGGTGTTGGCGGTTTTGCTGCGGAGGCGCTTGCCCGCAGCGGCGTCGGAAGGCTTGACCTGTTCGATCATGATACCGTCAGCCTTTCCAATTTGAACCGCCAGATCATTGCTACGCTGGACACTGTGGGCGAACCGAAGGTAGAAGTGATGAAAAAGCGGATCGCCTCCATTAACCCGGCGGCCGAGGTTCGCGCAAACCGCTGCTTTTATCTGCCGGAGAATGCCGATTCCATTGACCTTTCGCAATATGATTACATCATTGATGCGGTGGATACGGTTTCGGCAAAGCTGGAGCTTGCCGAACGGGCGACCCGGCTCGGCGTGCCGGTGATCAGCTGTATGGGCGCGGGCAACAAGCTGGATCCGACCCGGTTCGAGGTGGCCGATCTTTCGAAAACAAGCGTTTGTCCGTTGGCGCGCGTGATGCGGCTCGAACTGAGACGGCGCGGGATCACACACCTGAAGGTGGTTTATTCCAAGGAAGAGCCGCGCACGCCGCTGAAGGCGGAGCCAAATGACGCACCGGGCCGCCGCAGCGTTCCGGGAAGCGTCTCCTTTGTCCCGTCGGTTGCAGGGCTTATTGCCGCCGGAGAGGTTATCCGGGAACTGTGCGCAGAGTTTTTGGCGTCCGGGGAGGAGCGGCAAAAGGCGTAAATTGCTCCGAACGCCTTGCGGCAGGCCGGGGAAAGGCGGGACTTACGAAATGAAAAAGTCGACAAAAAGAAGCTCCGTAAGCCAATACGGAGCTTCTTTTCGTTATAAATTGCGGGATGATCTGTGAAAGAAATTGCAGGTTTTTGGCGGTCAGCCGTGGGGATTTAGTTAGAGCCGGAGGAAGGGGAGGAACCGCCGTTGTCCTCCGGAACGGAGATCGAATCGGTGCGGTAAATGAATTTGACGGAGCACGGGGCATTATCTGCCGAACCGGCAAAGCTTGTGTACTGGGTTGAGGCTTCTTTCAGCGCACGCAGACGGTTGACCAACCCAAGGGCCCCGTTGTTGTAAAGGTCGATCAGTTTGCCGATGCCGTCTTCTCCGCTGAGCGTTTTCATTCCGTCAGAAAGCTGCATTGCGCCGTTTTTCAGTTGAGAAACGCCGTTTGGCAGCTCGCTGCTCTTTGTTTTCAATTCGCCGATCCCGGCAAGCAGCTGCTGCATCCCGTCGTTCAGGCTGCTTGCACCGGGTTGAAGCTCTGTCGTCACCTTGTCGGCGATAGCGGAAGCAGCGTCGGTGTAATTTTTTAACCCCTGCTGAAAATCCTTGCGGTAGCTGTTCAGCTGCGCCTTCAGGCCGGTTACCGAGGAAGTCAGCTGATCCAAACCGTCGATCGCCTTCTGAACGCTGTTCTTCAGCGCCTGCTGGATTCCGCCGTTAACGGCGGCGGTTACGGTGGGCTCGCCGGCGGCATAAGCGGCAGCCAGCTGCTGCATGGTATTGGTCACGGCCGCGGCGACCGAGCTTTCCACATGGCCTGCCTTTACGGCAGCGGAATACTCTTCGGCGGTCATGTAATTGACGGAGGGACACTGGTTGGCCGCCTTCAGCCGCCCCAACGCCGCCGTCAGGATCACTGCCTGGCGCGCGGTATCGTACGCTTGCGGAGTGAAATCGGTAATTGCGCCGATCTGGCTTTGCACGCCGGAGAGAACGGTTTTGTAATTTGCGGCGGTCAGCGTGACGGAAGAGGGGAGCAGACCGCTTTTTTTCAGCTGTGCTTCCACGCTCTTGATCTGCGCGGCCACAATGCCGTCAAGCTGCGTTTCGTAGCCGGAACTCGTCAGCGTGACATCGATTCCGGAAGCCTTAAGCTGAGTGCTGGCGGAGCCGAGCATGGCGGTAAACACCTGATCGGCTCCGGCGGTCAAACTGGCGTTATTGGCGACCAGTTGGTTAAGCCCGGCGGAAAGAGTGCCGGTGCCGGAAGAAAGCTTTTGTGCACCGGCAGCCAGCTGCTGCGCGCCGGTGTAGAGCGTTTTAACTCCACTGATCAGTTCATTGGATTTGGTAAGAAGAGTGTCAAGCCCGTTGTAAAGGGCGGAAGAACCGTCGGTCAGTTGGGTCAATCCGTCGGTAAGAGAGCTGATTTTTCCGTCCAGATCGTCAAGCGCAGAAGTGTCGTCCAGATCAAGCTCGTTAAAGAGGTCGTTCGTTACAAGAGTGAGCGAAGCGTCCAGTTCAAAATCCGTTACATCGGCAGAGACCGTGACGGATTCCGGAATCTCAAGATCGTCCGCAGAAATTTCAAGGCTTTCCTGAAGACCGGGCAAGGCAAAGCCCATCACAATGCTGCGGTTGCCGTCATTGACCACCTTTCCGTTGGAAACGGAGATATTGCTGAATTTCTTTCCGTCGAGCATCAGCCCGGTCACAACAACGAACGGAACCTTGACGCTCATGCTTTTGCCGTCAGCGGTAACGGTTTTTGTTTCGTTGTTCTGATACTCAAACGTCATGGTGACGCGGCCGCTCTTTCCCGCCAGCTCTTCGGCGGAAACCGTTTCGCCGTTCAGAGCGTATTTGACGGTAAGAGTGACCGGCAGCTTTTTCTCGGTGCTGCCGCGGTAATAAATATCGTTTCCCTCAGCGGCCCAGGTCAACTTGCCGCCGTTTTCGGAAAAGGCTTCATCGCCCTTCAGGTTCGTTACGCCGCTCAACTCCGAAAAATCCTCAAGGCTTTGAAGTTTCTCCGGGTTTTTGAGCCAATCACTTACAAGGATCCGGCTGACGGAGCCGTCCGCTCCGGCGAGAACGTAAACGGTTTCTTCCTTGCTGTTTTTTTCGTCAGACTGCACGGCGCCGGTGGATGCGGCGGATGCGGACGGGGAGGAACCGTCGGAGTTCTGAGCGAAAACGGTTGCGCCAATGCCGCTGACAGCCAGCAGCACGCTGCAGCAAATTGCCACTACGGAGATCCATTTTTTACCCTTCATAAAAATCATCCTTTCAGGTTCGTTTCCTATCAGTTTGCGTCGGCATCTGCCGAAGAGGAGGGCGGAGATTTTTTGCCCGGTTTAAAACCGATGCTCGTCGCGCAGATGACCGGATCCAGCAGCATGAACATTGCCGGCAGGATAAAGATGACGCAGAGCATGCTGATCAGAGCGCCGCGCGCCATAAGCATGCAGATGGAACTGATGATATCGATGTTTGAATAGATGCCGACACCGAACGTGGCGGCGAAAAAGCCCATTGCGCTGACGATAACAGAAGGGATCGAAGCCGAAAGCGCGGTGGTTACGGCGGAGCGTTTATCGTTGCCGAGCGAGCGCTCCTTGCGGTAGCGCGTAGTCATCAGAATCGCGTAGTCAACGGTAGCGCCCAGCTGAATGGTGCTGATGCAGATCGGCGCAATAAACGGCAGCGTTGTGCCGGTGTAAAACGGGATGCCAAGATTAATGAAGATTGCCAGCTCGATGACGGCGACCAGAACGACAGGCAGCGTAATTGATTTGAATACGGCTGCGATAATTATAAATATGGCCACAATGGAAATGGTATTGACCACGGCAAAGTCGTGGTCGGTAATGGTGATCAGGTCTTTTGTACAGGGCGCTTCACCGATCAGCATGCCGTTGGGGTCGTATTTTTTCAGTATGGTATTAATGGCATCGACCTGCGCGTTCACCTCGTCGCTGGCAACCTTGTATTTGGAACTGACCAGCATTAATTGATAGCTGCCGCTTTTCAGCACGCTTTTGAGCGAATCCGGCAGGATCTCTTCCGGCACCGAGGAGCCGAGCAGCGAATTGAGGCCGACGGAGAATTTCACGCCGTCCACCCGGTCGATCTCGTCCAGCATGTTCTGCGCGTCCTTGGAGGAGAGATCGGCATCCGCCAGAATCATGTGCGTGGAAGCCATGTCGAAATCATTCTGCAGCTTCGTGTTTGCAATGACGTATTCCATGTCCTTCGGCAGGGAATCGCCAAGATCGTAATAAACGCCGGTGTTGGAGTAGCCGTAAATGGCGGGAGCCAGTAAAACGGCAAATACGATCAGAAAGATCCAGCTGCGGTGTGTAACGGCAGCAGCCAGCCGATCCATTTTTGGAAGCAGGGTGCGATGCTGTGTTTTTTCAAGAAGGCGGTCAAGCAGCAGGATCATGGAGGGCAAGGTGGTGACACAGCCGATGACTCCCAGCAGCACGCCCTTTGCCATCACGATCCCAAGATCCCGGCCGAGCGTAAAGCTCATAAAGCAAAGCGCAATAAACCCGGCCACGGTGGTGATCGAAGAGCCAACCACCGAGGTGATGGTGTTGGAAATGGCGTGTGCCATGGCGCGTTCCCGATCGTTTGCAAACCGGGTCTTCTGTTCATTGTAGCTGTGCCACAGGAAAATGGAATAGTCCATCGTTACGGCAAGCTGAAGCACTGCGGCGAGCGCTTTGGTGATGTAAGAAATTTCACCGAGGAAATAGTTGCTGCCCAAATTCCACAGGATGGACATCCCGATGTTGAGCAAAAACACCAGCGGAATGATCCAGGAATCCATAAAGATCATCATCGCCGCCGTGGCCAGAGCCACAGCG
>JAHZES010000073.1:0-3190 GCA_019421725.1 Clostridiales bacterium
GCCGCAATGGTACACGCCGCAGCCCTCGGCAACAAAATGCAGCAGATAATATTCGCGGCGAGCCGGCCCGAACGAATGGGACGGCTCACAAAAATGTTCGCCGCACAAGACCGGAACCACTGCCCCCAGCCCAATGTTCAGCAGCAAAATATGATTCTGCATGAACCAATCAATTCCTTTCCGCTTGAAAACAATAACTAAGATAACATTATAACATTAATTTGCTTCAAAATTCTATTGGAAAACAATCCAACAAAGCTCCCTTTTTTCTGACGACATTTGAATTTTGCAGGATTTTTTTACTGGGATTTCTATGTTTTGCACAAAAATTGTTTTCTATCCTTGAACCAGACATTATACCAATTGCTTTGCAAAACCTTACAGATCGTGCTCTTGCAAACCTCAGCCACTATGCTACAATACAGAAGATATTAAATATTTCACATGAAAGGATTGTTCCCCAATGGAAAATCTGCAGGTTTCATTTTCCGCCGTATTTCCGATATTCTTGACGATTGCTCTCGGATATGTACTGCGTGTATGCAAGGTTTGGGGAGAACCGACCATCACCAAACTCAACGGGTTGGTTTTTCGCGTGTTTTTGCCGGTACATGTTTTTTTGAGCATTTATAATTCCGACTTAGCATCTGTTTTTAATGGAAAATTTGTTGCGTTCGTCTGTGTCTCAATTGCAGCGCTTTTTTTGCTGCTCTCTTTGCTGATTCCCCGTATCGAGCCGGAGCCGCGCCGCCGTGGCGTTATGGTGCAGGGAATCATGCGCAGCAACTTTGTCATTCTTGGCATGCCTCTGGTCTCTGCTGTGTTCGGTGACGAGGGGAGCGCGGCCGCTGCCGCAATGATTGCCTTTGTGATCCCGATATTCAATGTTCTTTCGGTGATTACGCTGGAAATCAACCGCAGCGCCAAGCCAAATTTACCTCACATTCTGCTTGGCATCGCAAAAAATCCTTTGATTATAGCCAGCGTGCTCGCCGTGCTCTGTCGGATCGTCGGGCTGCACCTGCCGCAGCTGCTAACGAACCCGATGACTGATTGGGGAAAAATCGCGACCCCGTTGGCACTGGTCTCGCTTGGCGGCAGTTTTCAGTTTTCCCGTGTCCGCAGCGGTATCCGTCAGCTGATCATCGTGGTACTTGGGCGGCTGATTCTGGTACCGGCGGCGTTCGTCGCACTCGGCGCGCTATTCGGCTTCCGCGGAGTTGAGCTGATGGTGATTGCCGCCGTATTTGGCGCACCGACCGCCGTTTCCAGTTTTCCGATGGCGCAGGAAGAAGGCGGCGACGGAGAGCTGGCCGGACAAATCGTAGTGTTTAGCTCGGTCCTTTCAATGTTCTCTTTATTCGGAATTATTTTAGTGCTCAAAACCCTCGGGCTGATTTAGCACCTGTTCTCCCAAAATTCCTATTCCTGCGGCCTTTCACCCGGGTTTCTTTTTCTGGGTTTTCAAATTTCGATGAAAATCTGCTGCGACAAAGGAAGCGGCTTGCGGAAAAAGGACACAAAAACTCTTTGCACTGCCCCTGCTAAGATGATGCGCAAAGAGAAAGACCCTATTCAAATTGTAAAGGAGTTACTATGAAAACTACAGATACCGAATTTTTACATCACACCCTGACCGGCAGCTTTGCCGATGCCAGCCGCGACGACCCTGCATTGGCTGCAGCCCGGAAAATGATCGTGACCGAAACCGCCACTTGCATTCTTCTGAAAAACGGAGAGATCGTGCATACCGGAAGCGGACGCGGCGTAAAGCCGCTGCTTGCGGCATATGAACAAAATCCAAGCCTGCTGCGCGGCGCTGTGCTCGCGGACAAAATCATTGGCAAGGCAGCAGCAATGATCGCTGTTCTTGGCGGTGTCCGACAAGTCTTTGCGCTGACGATGAGCACCGCCGCACGGGAATATCTTGCGGCACACAATATTCCTTCTGCCTGCGATCATGAGGTAAAAATGATTTTCAACCGAACGGGAGACGGACTTTGCCCATTGGAACAATCTGTTTTGGAATTAAGCGAACCCGAAGCAGG
The DNA here is from genome assembly GCA_019421725.1 of Clostridiales bacterium. Classification (GTDB taxonomy): domain Bacteria; phylum Bacillota; class Clostridia; order Oscillospirales; family Acutalibacteraceae; genus CAKXIK01. Next base: position 2,049 of record JAHZES010000073.1, read on the forward strand.
ATACCGTGCGCTGAAGGAAACCATCCGCCGGCTGATGGCAAAGCAGTAATCTGATCCGGTATTGCAAAACCGGTCGGACACCGCATCGGATCTGTGATGATGGTTTCTGGCGCCGCGCCCGGATGATTGCCGCACGCCAAACAAAAAACGCCGAAAGCTGCGCGCTTTCGGCGTTTTTGTTCTGCTGCAGAAACTGCTTCCAGATAATAAGAAGAAAATCGCTTATACGTTCACCCATTGTCCCGGAGCGGCAAGCGCTTTCTGGCCCGCTTCACGCAAGGCCATGATAGCAACCGTTTCTCCGTGCGGAACCGGCGCCTTTTGGGTACGGAAAAACTGTACCAGGCTCAAAATAAACCGATGGAAGAAATCAGACTTGACCTCCAGCACAGTACTCCCTGTTTTGCTGCTGATATTCATCATAAACGGTGAACCGTGTTCATAACCGGAAACTGACGCACACCGTCCATCCTCAAATTCAACAGTCAGCAGATACCATGCATCTGTTTTTAGTGCCATCACACGCTGCGGACGGCCTTGCATCAGCATCATCAGGGGCTCCAACTGATGAATAGCATAAATCTCGAAATCATTCGGCCCCCATGAATTGATTGCGACGATCTCTGAAGGATCAACCTGAGCGTATTCCTCCGCAAAGCGCAGTGCCGAAGTGGACCAGCACGGCGTACCGGAACCTTCTGCAACGGCAAAAATACGCCTTGCCGTTGCTTCATCCGGCGCAAAGGTTTTATCCACATAGCAGGGCTTACCGGAGCCCAGCGGTAAACGGCATAGCTGTTCATGCAGCTCGCAGTTATCCGGCGAAAGAATAATCAGTCCGTCGCTTTTTTCAATCAGCTCTTCCACCGTGGCACACAGCTCGACGCCAAACTTCTTGCACCATTCGGCACTTGTCAGCCCGCCCTTTGGGCTGTCGGCCAAAGCCCACGCGTATGCAATTTCCATTTCGCCGCCGGATGCTTCCGAGATCCACTGCGGATAATTATTGGCATGCCACTCATCCAGGTAATAATCAAGAAATCCCAGCTTCAAAGCATGTTCCTCCTTCGGATGTCCGTCAGAGCGCAATCTCACGGTGCTGTTCCGCAGAATCGTAAATTGCCTGCATCATTTTAGCGGTG
>JAHZES010000073.1:3240-9794 GCA_019421725.1 Clostridiales bacterium
CTTTTTGCCGGTTTTTACACAGTCGACAAAAGCGTTGATCTCATTTTCAAAATGCGGGCGCATCTTGAATTCCGGCTTATATTCCACCAGCGCACCATGTTCCGCAGTGTAAACGGTGAAATATCCGCCGTAGTCCAGTCGAATACCCGCCTTGTCTCCCATAAAATCAATGTACGTTTCCTTCTGACCGATGTTTTGTGCCCACGCACCTTCCACAGTAATAACCGGACCGGCCGTGCGGATAAGCGCCGAAACGGAATCGTCTACGTCATAAGTGCCGTCAAGCTTCGGCGGACCGGCCCACATGTCGGTATAGGCGTAATTCTTTATATCACGGCCGAGCTTGCAGAAGGTTTCTCCGGAAACGGTCTTGGGGATCGGGTCGCCGCAGCAGTACATTACAATATCGAGGTAATGCACGCCCCAGTCAATCAGAGAGCCGCCGCCCGCAATTGCCTTGGTGGTAAACGCGCCGCCAAGCCCCGGGATGGAACGGTGCGCGCGGAACGCCGCATGAACATGATAAACATCGCCCAGCTTACCGTCATCGATAAACTTTTTAATCAGATTCACACTGTCATTAAAGCGGTTTACCACACCGATATTCAGTATTTTACCGGTTTCATGCTGTGCCTTCTGCATCTCAAGCGCCTCTGCATAGGTTCGTGCCGCAGGCTTTTCGCACAGAACATTCTTGCCTGCGTACAGGCAGTCGATGGAGATCGGCGCGTGCATGTTGTTGGGCGTACAAACTGAAACCGCCTCCACCTCGGGATCCTTCAGAATGTCATGATAATCCATCACCGCTGTGCCGCACCTATATTTTTCCACAGCGGCCTGTGCACGCTCCGGAATAATATCGCAGAAATACTTAATTTCCGCCTCTTCGTTTTTCAGATACGCCGGAATGTGCGCTGCATTGGCAATTGTACCGCATCCAATAATCGCTACTTTCATATACTCGCATTCCTTTCTGTTTTTTTACCGCGGGTTCCGCCTTTCGGCAAAGCCCGGCTTCGCTTTCATTATATCATAGAAAAGAAAAAAAAGAATTACCACATTTTACATAACAGTTAACCTTGTTTGACATTTTAATAGAAGTCATCGCCCGATTCTTTGGTCAAACAACTATTTTTTTCGTGCGATGTCATTACCCTCTGCCAACAGCAGATTTTGCCGAACCGCGCCGGGCGAAACGGCTTTTGCCTGGCTTCTTGGCAGTCTGTCAGGATCATACCCCTTAAAATTGCAATTGGCGTAAGCACGTGCGCTCATACCGACCGTTCTGCGAAACGCCCTGCTGAAGGCCTGCGGCGTTTGGTAATGCAGCATGTCTGCAATGGCACTGAGCGAATACTCGCCCAACTTCATCAACTCAATGGCATAAACAATCCGAAGCTCGCAGATATACCGCTGCAGCGTCATCCCTGTTTTCTGGTGAAACAGCCGCGAAAGATAAGCCTCGCTGTAGCCCAACTGTTCCGCAACCTCTCCCGTGCCGGAAAGCGTGCCAAGATGACTCTCAACATAACGCATTATACGGTAGACCGTTTCCTCCGTGGCCGATTCCCCTGCACCGAGTATCGGCACTTCGGCCTGCTCACGCACAAAATCCCGGTAAGTCAGCAGTAAAAGCTCCTGAACCAGAATTTCAAACAGCAGATGGCCCTCCAGCGTAAGATCATAAAACTCCCGCAGTGCGCGCGGGAAATACAGCGCCATTCCTTCATGGTCCGGTACGATCTGCCGACCGGGCGCTGCCAGATAATCGCGTACCTGACACCACGCCGTCCCAAGGTCTCCCGAGTGAAACCGGTAGCCCAAGTAAGCAAAACGGAGCTTTTCCGACCGGTCGGAACGAATGAAATGCCGCTGGCCCGTTTTGCTCAGCACAACATCTCCCGAATGAACGGCAAGGGGCGCGTCGTCAATGTAAAACACGCCCTTTCCCGACAAAATAAAGCTGATTTCGTCGCACTGCTGCACATGCAGCGGAATCTCATACTCCCGCTCACAGCAAATTTCTCCCACCTGATACAGGTCAAACAGATGAAAATGGATCGGGTTCTTCCCAAATGCCCTATCCAAATGAAAGCTGGTACCGAAATCCTTTTTGACCGTCATGGATTTTCCTTCTTCCCTGCTATTGTATCTGCATCCGGCGCCGCCGCGACCGTTCCGGACTGCCAAGCCTGCCTTCTGTACGGTCCAGTGCTATTATATTATACTATATTTGCCGCACCGTTCTCAACCGGCAAAAAACGCTTGCTCCTACAGTTTATTTTTCCCGAGCTTTATAGTATACTGAAAAAATGATTGGAGAAACAGCCTGATTTCTCCGAAAAAAGGAGAGTTCTGTATATGAAAGATTTTTCCGCCCTGATCGGGCAAATGACCGTTCCGGAAAAGCTGGCGCAAATGACTCAATTAATGGGTAATTGCTTTGTGACCGAAGGCTTCGGCAAACTGATGGGGATCAGCTACGGATTTGATATCCCGGAGGAGCTGGCCTGGAACATCGGCTCTGTTCTGGCGATGAGCGGTGCACGGAAGCTGCGCGAGGTTCAGAAAAGCTATTTGGAACACAACCGCAACAAGATTCCGCTGCTGTTTATGCATGACGTGATCCACGGTTTCCGCACTATTTTTCCTGTTCCGCTGGCTATGGCCTGCTCCTTTGACCCGAAGCTTGCGGAGCAGGCCGCGTCAATTGCCGCAAAGGAAGCCGCTGTAAGCGGTCTGCATGTCACCTTCTCTCCTATGGCGGACCTTGTTCGCGACTGCCGTTGGGGGCGCGTAATCGAAAGCAGCGGCGAAGATCCCTTGCTCGACTGCATGATGACGCAGGCAGCCGTACGCGGTTATCAAGGCGATGACGTTGGCCAACCGTACCGCCTTGCCGCCTGCTTAAAGCATTTCGCCGGTTACGGAGCCGCCGAGGGCGGCCGTGATTACAACACGACCGAAATCAGCACATATCAGCTGGAAAACTTCTATCTTCCCGCCTATCGCGCCGCAGTGGATGCAGGCTGCAAACTGGTCATGAGCGCCTTTAATGCACTCAACGGCGTTCCCTGCACCGCAAATCGCGCGTTGTTCCGTGACCTGCTGCGCGAAAAATGGGGCTTCAAGGGCACGGTGATCACCGACTGCACCGCGCTGTACGAGCTTGTTCCTCACGGCTATGCCGCTGATGAAGCCGATGCTGCTCAGCGCGCACTGGAGGCCGGCATGGACATCGAAATGGCATCCACCGCATTTTACAAGAAGCTGCCGGCCTTGATCGCCGAGGGTAAAGTTTCGGAATCGCTGCTGGACGAGGCGGTTCTGCGCATTTTGGAATTGAAGGACGAGCTTGGCCTGTTCGAAAATCCGTACAAGGATGCCGACGAAGAAATGGAGAAAAAAATTCTGCTCTGCAGCGAGCACCGCGCCGCCGCTCGGGAAATTGCCGCCAGATCCATGGTTCTTCTCAAAAACGAAAACCATGTCCTTCCTTTGCAAAAAGGCAAAAAAATCGCGCTTTGCGGCCCTTATGCCGACAGCCGCATGCTACTGGACATCTGGAAATGCGAAGGGCAGGAAAAGGAGTGTGTCTCCCTTGCAGACGGACTGCGGGGACGCGCCGACGTTTGTGTTGCCGGAGGCTGTGAATGGAAGGAAGAAAAAGAACAGCCTACACCGGTGGATCAAACCGTCGCCATGGCTGCAGACTGCGATGTGATCGTTCTTGCACTGGGGGAGCACCCCTCCATGAGCGCCGAAGCCGGCAGCCGCGCCTATATCACGCTGCCCGCCGACCAGCTTGCGCTCGCCGACCGGCTTCTTGCATTGGGCAAAAAGACCGTGCTGGTGCTTTACTCCGGCCGACCGCTTGAGCTTGGCTCTCTTGCAGACCGGGTAGACGCAATTTGGGAAGCCTGGTTCCCGGGGACGGAGGGCGGAAACGCGCTGGCCGACTTGCTTTTGGGAGAAAAGGAACCCACCGCCCGGCTTGCGATGAGCTTTCCTCATACGGTTGGCCAGCTTCCGCTTTATTACAATGCGCTGCCCACCGGGCGACCGGACGTTGGGCAGGAGCGCTATGCCTCCAAATACATCGACTCCCCTCACGATGCCAAATATCCGTTTGGCTTCGGTTTGAGCTACACTACATTTGAATATTCTCCGGTCACTCTTTCCGCCGAAAGCATGACCGAAGGTGAAACGATCCTCGCAAGCGTATCTGTTCGCAACACCGGAACCCGCTGCGGCGAAGAACTGGTTCAGCTCTATCTGCGCGACCTCGCCGGAAGCTATGCACGTCCCGTTAAAATGCTGACGGCATTCCAGCGTGTTCTTCTGCAGCCCGGCGAAACCAGGACCGTATCCTTTACGATCTGCATTGATATGCTGAAATATTACACAAAGGATAACGGCTATGCTGCAGAGGCCGGCGATTTTCTGGCCTTTGTCGGACCCGACTCCTCCGTTCGCGACGGTGTGCGCTTTACCTTGAAATAACGAACGACACAAAACAGAACTGCCCGAAGCAGCAGACGCCTTTCTCTGCTGCTTTGGGCAGTTTTTATGGCTCAAAGCTATTTTTCCTCATTTTCCATACGGTACCCGACGCCGACCTCGGTAAAAATGTAATGGGGCTCCGCAGGATTCTTTTCAATTTTACGGCGTATATTTGCCATGTTTACCCGCAGGATCTGATTATCCCCGCTTGTGTTCGGACCCCAGATGTTTTGGCGCAAAAAGTCATAAGTCAAAACTTTCCCGGCGTGCTTCCCCAGCAACGCAACAATTTTATATTCGTTCTGCGTCAGCTGAACATCCTTTCCCTCCACATATACACGGCGGAGGTTGTAATCAATGACCAGACTCCCCATGCGCAGAAGGCCGTCCCGAAGAATTTCCTCATCCTGTGTCCCTGCATTGCGCAAATGACGGATTGCCGTCCGAATACGCGCCAACAGTTCCTGTATACCAAACGGCTTGGTAATATAATCGTCCGCACCCATATCCAGCGCTTTTACCTTATCTCCCTGCTGCATCCGCGCCGACACCACGATAATCGGAACCTGTGACCACTTTCTGACCGTACGGATCAAATTCAATCCATCGCCGTCCGGCAATCCCAGATCAAGCAATATCACATCAGGACAGTGTGAACAGATGATCGTCTCCGCCTCTGCCACGTTTTTCGCGGATACAGCATTGTAATGACTGACCTTTAATGCCGCCTGCAGCAAATTTGATATTGTCTTTTCATCTTCCACAATTACAACCGTAGCTTTATGTTCCATGCATATACTGTCCTTTCCTTTGAAGAAGGCTTCGGGGTCGCTTTTCGTCCATCTTACAAGGAAGGCACTAACATGCAGGGAAAGTCAGGTCGCAAACGCGGTCCGTTGAATTCCTTTGAAACCACCGGCAAACGCACCCGTCAGCGGCAAATCGACAGTATTAGCCTTATACAACACCGCGCCCATCCCCTCTCTTCTCCGTAGGGCAACTTTCCGCAGTGTGATTGAGCTGCTCCCTCCGTACAGCCGTTATTAGCCCGTTTTTAGCCGTTCTCCGAATATTTTTTGATCGTCCGGGGCTTTCGGTATACTTCTGCAGAGGCGTTCCGACTGCTCGCACCGGCAGGCAAATCGAAACGCCGCCTGGTCTGCAGCACAAAAGGAAACCTTCTTTTACCCCGTCCAATTTAAAGCAGAAAGCTATATGTATTATTTTATTTTAAAATAGCACATTGGAGCGAGTTTGTCAATAAGTAATGATATTTTATTTTATTTTTATCAAATTCAGTCTAAAATAGAGTAATTTATGCACTTTCATTTTTGGATAATCCGAAAAAGAGAAAAGCAAATTAAACGATCCAAACGGCAATGTGATAAACCGCCGCCGACAAACTCCACGCAAGCGTAAGCTGCCAGCACACGGACAGTACCAGCCACCCTGCGCCATACCGGCACTGCGACATGTATTCCCGCCGCAATGCCGCAAGCGCCGCTGCACAGGGCGTACACAGCAGGACAAACGTCAAATAGGAAAGCGCCGCCGCAGGAGAAAAAATACAGCCGAGCCCTTCCGTATTCAGCTGACCGCGCAGTATAACCGCAAAAGCGGAAACGATCGTTTCCTTGGAAACCAGACCGCAAAACAAAGGTGAAACCGCGCGCCAATCGGCAAACCCGCACGGCGCGAAAAGCGGAGCCGCCAATTTTCCCAAGAGCGCCAGTATACTGTTTTCCGGAGTGTCGGCCTGCTGCAGCTGGGGTGAAAAATATTGCAGAGCCCAAACCGCCACGGTGGCCAACAGCAGCACAGAGCCGGCTTTAACAAAAAATTCGCGGAGATGCCGCCACACCTGGCGAATCAGGCTTTGCGGACGCGGCATCCGGTAGGGAGGCATTTCCATGATAAACGAAGCCTCCTCATCCCGCAGCACCGTTTTACGCAAAAGAATTCCGCCCAGCGCCGCGCAGCAGATTCCCAACAGGTAAAGCCCAAATAAAAGCAGGGAGCGTAATCCCGGAAAGAAGCAGGAAAGGATCAGC
>JAHZES010000074.1:0-983 GCA_019421725.1 Clostridiales bacterium
CGGAAACATCATTCGCCTTTCCTTCCCTCCGCTCAACGAAGAACGCCGCCGCGCTTTGACAAAAGACATTGCAAAAATGGCAGAGGAAAGCAAAATTGCGCTTCGTTCCATTCGCCGTGACGCGCTTGACAAGCTGAAGGCGGAGAAGAAAAATTCGACAATTACTGAGGATGACCTTAAATCCGCTGAAAAAAGCATGCAGGAATTGACGGATAAGTACTGCAAGGAAGTGGATCAACGCAGCGCAGAAAAAGAAAAAGAAATTATGGAAATTTGATCCGGCAGGCCGTAACCGCCTTGCAGCCGTTTGGCTTTCGGGCGGCGACGGCCTTTTTGGAATCAGAAAAAAAGAGGATACAGCTTCATGTCAATTTTCAAACGGAAAAAAGTGCGGCCGCAGCCAACAGAAGCACAGCTGCCGCAGCATGTGGCACTGATTATGGACGGAAACGGACGCTGGGCAAAAAAGCGCGGGCTGCCGCGTTCCGCCGGTCATCGCGCGGGAGCGGATAATTTTAAAAAAATTGTGCGGTATGCTTCTGCGCGCGGCATTCGATATCTTTCGGTTTACGCTTTTTCAACCGAAAACTGGAACCGTCCGCAGGACGAGGTCAATACGCTGATTTCACTGTTTATTCAGTATTTGGATGAGGCGCTGCGCGATTTTGTCGGCGAAAATATTCGTGTGCGATTTATGGGGGAGACCGATCGCTTTCCACAAAATTTACGGGAGTTGATCGCGCGTGTGGAAGCCACTTCCCATGACAAAACAGGCATGACACTGAACGTTTGTCTGAATTACGGCGGCCGCTGCGAGCTTAAAGATGCGATGCAAAAAATTGCCTGCCGTGTGCAGCGCGGCGAATTGACCCCGGAACAGATTACCGAGCAGACGATTTCGGATGCACTTTACTGTCCGGACGAGCCGGATCCCGATTTGATCGTGCGTCCCAGCGGTGAATTTCGCCTTTCCAATTTTCTGT
>JAHZES010000074.1:993-7030 GCA_019421725.1 Clostridiales bacterium
GTATTCCGAATTGGTGTTTATGGATGTCCTCTGGCCGGATTTCGGGCCGGAGCAGCTGGATGAAGCCATTGCGGAGTATCAGAAGCGCAACCGGCGCTTCGGCGCGATCCGGTAATCTCAAGATATCATGAATAGAAAGGGTGTCACCCGAGATGAAGCAGCGGGTTATTTCCGGCGTGGTCGGAGCATTGATATTGTTTGCGGTTCTGGCAGCAAGCTTTTGGGCGCCGATTTGTTTTAATATCGGAATTGCATTCGTAGCGGCGGTTTGTTCCTGGGAAATTGCCGGTGCTACCGGGTGCCGGCCATATCGCTCCGTTGTGGCGGCGGGAGCGTTGTTTTCCGCTTTTCTGCCCATCGTGCCGGCAATTCCTGCAAAAGGTCATCCGCTGGTGTTTACCGTGCTCTGTGTGTATGCTTTTTATTTGTTTGTGCACCAGATCTTTCATCATAAGCAAATTTCCTTTCCTAATTTGATGACCAATTTAGGAATGTGTGTCCTGACGGCATTGTCGCTCAGCTGTCTGGTGCGTGTGCGTGATTTTGGGCAATCCCCCGCGGACAGTATTTTTTTTGTTCTGATCGCGCTGATCGCCGCATGGACGTCTGATATGGGAGCTTATTTTGTAGGAGTGCGGTTCGGCAAGCATAAGCTTGTGCCGGAGATCAGCCCCAAAAAAACCGTCGAGGGCTTTTTTGGCGGAATTGCAAGCTGCGTTGTCTGCATGGAGCTTGCCGCTGCAGTGTACCATTTTGGATTTCATCCGGCAGGTCGTATCTCGTTCTGGGCGGTCGCGGTCGCTGCCGCGATCAGTTCGGTGGTTTCGGTCGCAGGCGATCTTTCGTTTTCGCTGCTCAAGCGCTCTTACGGTATCAAGGATTTCGGCAATATTATGCCGGGACACGGCGGCGCGCTCGACCGGTTTGACAGCGTGATCTTTGTTGCGCCGTTTCTTTATCTTTTGATGCAATATTTACCGATTATTCATGCATGATTTTCCCCTGTGGGAGTAAAATGAAGATACGGAGAAAACGGGCGTCCGTGCAAACTGCATTGGAAGCCCTTCTTTTTCATCGCCGGAAATGAGGGAATGAATTGAAACGATCCATGATTTTGCTCGGTTCTACCGGTTCTATTGGAACGCAGGCGCTCACGGTAGCACAGGCGCACGGCATTCAAATGGATGCGCTGACGGCCCGCAGAAACGTTGCCCGCATGGAGGAGCAGGTTCGCCGGTTTCGTCCGCGGCTTGCCGTTATGAGCGAGCCGGACGCTGCGAGAGATCTGCGGCAAAGGGTGGCAGATTGTCCGGTGCGCGTCCTTTCCGGAGAGGAGGGCGTGCTGGAGGCGGCGCAAGGCGCTTCCGACGTCGTGCTTAATGCGCTGGTCGGTATTGCGGGGCTGCGGCCGACGCTTTGCGCCTTGCAGGCAGGCAACACGTTGGCGCTGGCAAACAAGGAAACGCTCGTTGCAGGCGGAGAATTGGTGATGAAGGCGGCCCAAAGAGCCGGTGTGTCGATCTTGCCGGTAGACAGCGAGCATTCGGCGGTGTTTCAGTGTTTGCAGGCAGCGCCGCCGAATCGTGCGCTGAAAAAAATCATTCTTACCGCATCGGGCGGACCTTTTTTTGGAAAATCGAAAGAGGAGCTTGGAGAGGTTACGGCGGCCCAGGCGCTTAAACACCCTAATTGGAGCATGGGAGCCAAGGTGACGATCGACAGCGCGACCATGATGAACAAGGGGTTAGAAATTATGGAAGCAGCGTGGCTGTTCGGTCTGCCGGAGTCTCAGATCGACGTAGTGGTTCACCGTGAGAGTGTGATCCATTCCATGGTGGAATTTAATGACGGCGCAGTTCTTGCGCAGCTTGGCATACCTGATATGAAGCTTCCCATTCAGTATGCTCTAACGTATCCGGAACGCTTTCCGTGCCCGTCAGAACCGCTTAATCTCACCAAATACGGCAAACTGACGTTTTTCGAGCCGGATCGCGATACGTTCCGCTGTATGGAGCTCTGCAGAGAGGCTATTCGTCGCGGCGGGCTGGTCCCCGCGGCGGCAAACGGCGCCAACGAAGCCGCTGTGGAGCTGTTTTTGCAGGGGAAAATTCATTTTCTGCAGATTCCGGAACTTGTAGAACGCGCCATGCTGCGCCAGGAAAACACCCCTGCAGACGGTGTGGATGCTGTTCTGGAAGCCGATCGGCGCGCAGCTTCCTTTGTGCGCGGGCAGGCGGGACAATGATAAGCTGCATACGGCAGCGGGAAGGTAGGGAACACCGATGAACACCGTTGTAACGGTTATTCTGGCAGTTTTGCTGTTTGGTTTGGTTATTTTTCTGCATGAGCTGGGCCATTTCTTAACAGCAAAGGCGTTTGGGGTTAAAGTGAATGAGTTTGCGCTTGGCATGGGGCCAAAGCTTTTTTCCTTTGGGAAAAAAGAAACCAGATATTCATTGCGGCTGCTTCCCATCGGTGGTTATTGCGCCATGGAGGGAGAAGACGGTGAAAGTGAGGACGAGCGTGCGTTTGGCAGGCAAAAGGTGTGGAAACGCATCATTATTGTGGCGGCAGGAGCCATTATGAACATCCTGCTCGGTTTTCTTCTGATGCTTGTGCAGACGGTTCAGGAGCCTTCTTTTAAATCTACTACCATTTCTGCTACAGGTGATGCCGTCACGGTGGAAAACGGAGCCTTTGAGCCCGGAGATCGGATCGCGGCGATCAACGGTTACCGCATTTACAATGATTATGATCTTGACTTTAGTCTTTCGCGTTATGCAAGCGACCCAATGGAGTTTTCTGTTGTTCGCCGGAGCGGTGAAAGGGTGACGCTCTCCGGTGTGAAGCTGGACGTTTCCAAGCTTACCGGCAAAGACAACGGATTTGCCTTTACCGTACAGGCGGTGCCGAAAACCTTTTTTACGGTCATCAGCCAGTCGGCAAAGAGCGTGCTTTCCATTACGCGGCTGGTCTGGGCGAGCCTGATCGACCTGATTTCCGGCAGATACGGATTGGAAGCGGTGTCCGGTCCCGTTGGAACGGCGCAGGTAATCGGCGAGGCCGCTTCACAAGGCGCAAACTTTTTGGAATCATTGAATAACATTCTCTGGATCATGTCGCTGATCACGGTTAATCTCGGCGTGTTCAACCTTTTGCCGATTCCGGCGCTTGACGGAGGCCGTCTGCTGTTTTTGCTGGTAGAGGCCGTTCGGCGCAAGCCGATTCCGCCCAAGTACGAAGGCTGGGTTCATGCGGCCGGCTTTGTTATCCTGATCGGGTTTATGCTGGTCGTTACATTTAACGATATCTGGCGTCTGATCCAAGGCTAGTTTACCGGATGCAGCGAAAGGGCATGGAGTGAAAATGGAACGCAGAAGAACGAAAGAAATTTCTCTTGGAAAGCTGAAAATTGGCGGTGGAGCGCCTGTAACGGTGCAATCGATGCTGAATATGCCGGCGCATGATATTGCGGCAAACGTCCGCCAGGCAAAAAAACTGGCCGAAGCCGGGTGTGAAATCATCCGGTTTGCCGTGCCGGACAAAGAAAGCGTCGCATTGGTGGAAGCAATAAAAAAAGAGGTCTCGGTCCCGTTGGTGGCCGATATTCATTTTGATTACAGGATCGCGCTGGACTGTGCGGCTGCCGGGGTTGATGCGATCCGCATCAACCCCGGCAATATCGGCGAGCCTTCCCGGGTGAAGGCCGTGGCGGATGCCTGCCGTCAGCAGGGGATCCCGATTCGTATCGGTGTTAACTCAGGCTCAGTGGAAACGGAGCTGCTGAAGAAGTACGGCCGACCCTCGCCGCAGGCTCTGTGCGAGAGCGCGCTCGGTCATGCGCGTCTGCTGGAGCAGTGTGATTTTGAACAGATCGTTCTGTCGCTGAAATCTTCCTCTGTGAAGGATATGGCAGAAGCCTATGAGTTGGTGGCACAGCAGTGCGATTATCCGCTGCACCTAGGTGTTACCGAAGCCGGTACCGAACGGATGGGGCTGATTCGCTCTTCTGCAGGCATCGGCTCTTTGCTGCTGAAGGGGATCGGCGACACCATCCGTGTTTCGCTTACTGCCGACCCGGTGCGCGAGGTCGCAGCTGGAATCGACCTGCTGCGAGCCATAGGCCTGCGGGAAGAGGGATGCACCGTTGTTTCCTGTCCCACCTGCGGTCGTACAAAAATCGATTTGATCGGGTTGGCCAATGAGGCGGAGCAGCGTCTGAGGGGCTGCAAAAAGCGGTTGAAGGTTGCAATTATGGGCTGTGCGGTCAATGGACCGGGAGAAGCGCGTGAAGCGGATGTCGGTATTGCGGGCGGCGACAGCTGCGGTCTGCTCTTTAAAAAAGGCAAAATTATTCGTAAGGTTTCCGAAGGGGAACTGCTGGATGCCTTGCTGCAGGAAATTGATCGGATGGACGGCTGAGACCGTCCTTCCGTTGTTTAAAAGGGGTTGTTTGCATAATGGCGGATGCGGCAGAAAAAAGACAGATTCGTTCCTTCCTGCTGCGGTTTGGAATTGCGCCGGAGCAGGTTGCAAGTGTTCCGGATGGCGAAATTTTGAATATGAATATCGACTACAGCAATCGATCGCTCTCGGTAACGATTGCGTTTGGTGCGCCGGTGGAACCCAAAAGTCTTCGTGCGCTCCGGCTGATGCTTGAAGCGTCAAAGCTCGGCTTAAGAAAGGTGCATGTGCTGCCCCAATACCCGGCGGAATGCTTTGATGCGGGATGCTTTCCGGAGCTGGTACAGGAGCTGGCCGAGCGGCACGTCAGCGTCAACGGTACGCTTAAGGATGCCACCGCGCGGTTGGAGAACGGCAGTCTGATCGTGACGCTGCATCACGGAGGCTATTCCGTGATCAGTGCGCGCAGCTTTGACAAAGAGCTGGAAAAGCTGATTCGGGAGCGGTATGGGAAGCCGGTTCCGGTAGAGTTTGACGGCGTGCTGTATATGGAAGCGCATGACCCGCAGTATATTGCGCAGCAGGAAAAAAGCGCCGAGGAATACAAGCGGGAAACCGTTACCAGGGCAGTGGAACAGCACAAAGCGGAGCAGAAGCAATCGGCTGCCGTCAAGCGTGTGGATGTTCCTGAGATCGAGATCCGTCCGGAGGGCTTTAAACCGCAGATCGTCATGTCAACGGCGGAACCGGTCATTGGCAAGCTGATTCATGCACAGCCGAAGGCGATCGATGATTTAAGCGACGAGGATACGCAGGTAACGGTATGGGGCGATGTTCTTTCCTGTGAAATGAAGGATACCCGGGACGGAAAGCGCGTAATTGTTACTGTTACCATTACGGATTACACCAATTCGGTTTCTCTTAAAGCGATTCCGGAAAAGGAAAAGTCAAGGCCGTTTCAGGAGCTTTCCGCAGGTGATACTTTGCTTGTCAACGGTCAGTATGCGTTTGATACATATGACAAGGATTATTCCATCAAGCTGCGCGACGTCAACCGCGTACAGAAGCTGAAGGTGGTCGACCATGCGGCGCAGAAGCGGGTGGAGCTGCATCTGCATACCAATATGTCTGCCAATGATGCGCTTGCCCCGGCGGAAAAAATCGTGAAGCGTGCCTACGAATGGGGACATCCCGCGGTTGCAATAACCGATCACGGTGTAGCGCAGGCTTTTCCGGACGCCATGAGCGCTGCGGCCGATATCCGAAAAAAAGGCGGCAATATCAAGGTCATTTACGGTACGGAAGCCTATTTTGTCAACAATATGATCCCGATCGTTACCAACGCGCCCGACGTTCCGCTCGAAAGCGAGTATATCATCTTTGACCTGGAAACAACGGGGCTCAGTCCTGCCGCAGAACGCATTACGGAGATAGGAGCGGTGAGGATTCGCGACGGAGAAATTCAGGAAGAGTTTAACACCTTTTGTTATCCGGAGAAACCGATCCCGGCCAAGATCACGGAGCTGACCGGGATTACGGACGAAATGGTAGCGGATGCTCCGCGTGAAAGGGAGGCGCTGCAGGCTTTTTTGAGCTTCTGCGGTGAAAATCCGATTCTTGCTGCGCACAATGC
>JAHZES010000074.1:7040-9031 GCA_019421725.1 Clostridiales bacterium
TAAAGGCGGCGCTTAAGCGCTGCAATATCACATTTCCGTTCGCCGCAATCGATACCCTTCCGTTGGCGAGGACGCTGCTGCCGGATCTGAAAAACCATAAACTCGATACGGTTGCCAAGGCGCTGAAGCTGCCAAAATTTAATCACCACCGCGCCTGCGATGACGCGCGGATGCTGGCGAATATTTTTCTGCTCCTGATCCAGCGCGTCAAGGAGGACACCAGCGCCAAAAAGGTTTCGGAGCTGAACACCTCTCTGGCCGGCGGAGATCCAAAAAAAATTCCGTCCTATCATCAGATCATCCTTGTTAAAAACCAGGTTGGGCTGAAAAACCTTTATAAACTGATTTCCAAGGCACACCTTGATTATTTTTACAAGCGCCCGCGCATTCCTAAAACGGAGCTGAACGAGCTGCGCGAAGGATTGATCGTTGGCTCCGCGTGTGAGGCGGGCGAGCTGTTTCGCGCCATGGTGGGCGGCGCTTCCTGGGACGAGCTGAAGCAGATCGCGAGCTATTACGATTATCTGGAAATTCAGCCGATCGGCAACAACCGGTTTATGCTGCGCGAAGGAACCGCTCAAAGCGAGGAAGAGCTGCGTGATTTCAATCGGAAGATTGTTAAGCTTGGAGACGAGCTTAACATTCCGGTCGTGGCCACGGGCGACGTTCATTTTCTGGAGCCGTACGACGATGCCTACCGCGCGATTTTGCTGGCAGGCCAGGGCTACAGCGATGCAGACAACCAACCGCCGCTCTTTTTCCGAACGACTGCCGAAATGATAGAAGAATTCTCTTATCTCGGCAAAGAAAAGGCGTTGGAGGTCGTTGTAACAAACCCCAATCGGATTGCCGATATGATCGAGGAGGTCGAACCGGTTCTCAGCGGATTTTATCCGCCGGAGATTCCGGGCTCGGACGAGGATCTGCAAAACATTACCTGGGAGCGTGCGAAAAATATATACGGTGACCCGCTGCCGCAGATTGTACATGACCGCCTGAAAAAGGAGCTGGATTCTATTATCAGCAACGGCTATTCCGTGCTGTATATGGCGGCGCAGAAGCTGGTGGCAGATTCCAATGCGCACGGCTATCTGGTCGGTTCGCGCGGTTCCGTCGGTTCTTCTTATGTTGCGAATATGGCGGGGATTTCCGAAGTGGATCCGCTTTCTCCTCATTACGTCTGTCCCAAATGCAAATATTCCGAATTTTTTACCGATGGCTCTGTCGGTTCGGGCTTTGACCTGCCGCCCAAAAACTGTCCCAATTGCGGTACGCCCCTCAATCGGGACGGCCACGAAATTCCGTTTGAGACCTTTCTCGGCTTTGGCGGAGATAAAGTGCCGGATATCGACTTGAACTTTTCCGGTGAATACCAGAATCTTGCGCAGAAATACACCGAGGTCATGTTCGGCAGCTCCAACGTGTTTAAGGCGGGGACGATTGCAACGATTGCCGAAAAGACCGCCGAAGCTTATGTTCGAAAATATGCGCAGGAGCGCGGGTTGACGTTCAACAACGCCGAACTGGCGCGGTTGGCCGCCGGGTTTACAGGTGTAAAGCGTACCACCGGGCAGCATCCTGCCGGAATGATCGTTGTGCCTCATTATAAGGATATTTATGACTTTACTCCGGTTCAGCGTCCTGCCGACGATACCGGATCCGATATGGTCACCACGCATTTTGATTTTCACAAAATTCACGACAATATCTGCAAGCTGGATATTCTCGGTCATGATGTGCCGACGACGTATAAATATCTGGAAGAGAACACCGGCATTTCTGTGATGGATATTCCGATGAGCGACCCAAAAGTAATGAGTCTGTTTACCTCGACCGAGGCGCTCGGCGTAACGCCTGAGGATATCGGCAGCGAAACGGGCACCTTTTCCCTGCCGGAGGTTGGCACAAAGTTTGTGCGCGGCATGCTGGTGGAGTGCAATCCACAGACGTTTTCCGACCTGCTGCAGATCTCAGGGCTTTCGCACGGAACG
>JAHZES010000074.1:9041-9584 GCA_019421725.1 Clostridiales bacterium
ATAAAGAACGGGACATGTACCATTTCCGAAGTGATCGGAACGCGCGACAATATCATGACATTTCTGATCCATAAGGGACTCGAGCCAAAAATGGCGTTCAAAATAACAGAGATCGTCCGGAAGGGAAAAGCGCCAAAGCTGCTGACAGAAGAGCATGTTCAGGCAATGAAGGATCACGGTGTTCCGCAATGGTACATTGATTCATGCTTTAAAATCAAATACATGTTTCCGAAGGCGCATGCCGCTGCTTATATGATTGCGACGCTGCGGCTGGGCTGGTACAAGGTTTATAAACCGGTAGAATATTACGCGGCGTTTTTCAGCGCTCGGGGCGAAAGCTTTGACGCTGCGGTTGCCATGAAAGGGCGCGAGGCGGTTCGGGCAAAGCTGCGGGAGCTGGAGAAAAAGGGCTTTGATGCCTCGGCAAAGGAAAAGGCGTCCATTCCGTATTATCAAATCATCAACGAGATGATGGCCCGCGGTGTAGAGCTGCTGCCGGTCGATCTTTATCGCTCGGATGCCAAACGTTTTTTAGTGGAAAAC
>JAHZES010000075.1:0-7186 GCA_019421725.1 Clostridiales bacterium
GCTACGCCGTGGCGCTGCGCGATGGAAAGTGCATCCTTTAAATTTTCGTCGTACGGCATCATTCCTAAAACGCCCGCCGCCAGCGCTTTGTCGGTCCCGTGGCCGCGGTAGGTTTTTGCAAACGATCCGTGCAGCAAAAAATGAACTGCGTCAAATTTTTTCCCGCAGATCTGCCTTGCCGCCCGCCCCAGGCGAGCCGCACCGGCCGTATGTGAACTGGAAGGGCCAATCATTACCGGGCCCAAAACTTCAAAAATGCTGTGATCCGCCATGCAAATCCAATCCTTTCTTACCTGCAGCGCGGTGCTTTGTCCCTCTGCCGGCCGCCCCTGCGTCCGCCGCTCTGCTGCCGCAATGGCGCCGAACCGGCGTTTTCTCTTTTTAAGTTTAGCTGTTCATGCCGTAAATTGCAAGTAGTATTGCCTCTTGTTTTTTCATTTTGATGTGTATTTACATTCCGGAAAATTGGAACATCCGTAAAACTCTCCGTATTTTCCTTTGCGCAAAACAAGAGGTGCTTTACAATAGGGGCAGAGCTTCTGTTCCTTTATTTCTTGCAATTCCTTTTGATAAGCAATTACATTTTGCTTGTGTGCCGTCCGCACTTCTTTTCCTTTTTTCTGATTTTGCTCAATGTAATCAAATATCGCCTGTTGTTTTTCTTTATTCAATACAACGGGTTTTCCTTCGGCAAGACACTGCAAAGCTTTCTTCGTCATCGGCAGTGAACTGCAGATGACCGTATTTATTTCGCCGGGCCGGTTAATATTTTTTACTTTAAAATCATCACAGATAATCACTATCACCGAAAAACAAGGAATATCCCCAAAGCCCTTTAAAAATTTTTTCAGGTACTCAATATGCTTTTTATTCTGTTTTAATGGACTGTAAGTTTCATATTTTTTATTATAATGATAGTAGTACCATTGAGACTGGTTTCCATCCCCGTAAATCTTACCCTCGTTATACATCTTTACTTCGACTACATAAATCCCTTTGCTGCCAATTGCCAATAAATCAATTTGAGAAGTATAGCCATCTGCGCCGTCAATCAGAACGTCATGCAGTACAAGTGTATCGCTTACAAATTTAATATACCATTTTGCCAACCATTCTCCAAAGCTGCCCTTAAGTTCCTTCCGGTTAGGAAATCCGTCTAATTTCAAGATCATCACCCTTTCTGCTTTTTGGCATTCGCGGAGGATACCTTATTATAGCATTTTATGGTACATTAATAAACCCCCGGTCTGCCCTCCGCGCCGAACAATCGGTTGTATTATTTCCCGGGTTATATTATACTGACATTATTGCTTGCGCCCAAGCGGCGCTTAAACGTTTTCCGAAACCGAAATTTTTATCAGAAAGGCAGGACGATCAAATTATCTCATTCCCCGTTTCGCGCTATGATGATCGGCGCGCATCCCGATGATTGTGACCTTTCCACCTATGCGGTCACCTCCTTGCTGACTGCAAAAGGCTGCTCCATACGCTACGTTTCCGTTACCACCGGAAACGCGGGCCACCAGACCCTGCGCGGCGCCGAGCTGGCCAAAATTCGCGCTGCTGAGGCACAGGCCAGCGCTGCACTGCTGGGCATTAGCTATGAAATCTTGCCGTTTGACGACGGTCGCCTGACGCCCTCTCTGGAGGCGCGCGACGCCGTCATGCGTTCCATTCGCCGGTTCCGGCCAGATGTTATTTTTACCAATCGCCCGTGCGATTATCACCCCGACCACCGCACCACCGCCCGGCTGGTTCAGGATTGCTCCTATCTGCTTGGCGTTCCCGCCATCTGCGAGGACACTCCTCCCCTGCAAACCGTTCCGACTATCCTTTACTGGCACGATTCTTTTACCGAAGCAGCTCCTTTCCGCCCCGACTACGCAATTTCGGCCGATTTTGCACGTGAAACGCTGTTTCAAATCCAATGCTGCCACGCTTCTCAATTTCTTGATTGGCTGCCATGGATCGACGACAAGGTGGATCTTGCCGGAAAATCCTACGAAGAGCGCCGCGCTTTTGTCCGACGGCAATTCGAAGCCCAGACCGGCAATGTAGACGATGCCGTGCGCCGCCGCCTTGCGGCGCAGTACGGTGCGGAAAAGGCTGCTTCCGTGCGTTTTGCCGAAAGCTGGCAGGTCAGCGAGTACGGTGCAGACGTCTCTCCACAGTTGGCCAACCTGCTGACCCTTCCTCTGTAGCGTTTTTTCTTCAAACCGACAAATGATTACAAAAAGGTTACAAATCATTACAATACTGTAACCAGTGTTGACATGCCTCCGCCGTTATGCTATTGTATGGATAGAGCTTAAAAACCCTGCGTTACCGCGCTCTTTCTGCTTGCGGGCACAGGTGCCGACCCCGTTTTTTCTTTTTCATTTATTTTCCTCCTCTTTTTCTCCTCTCCGGGTTTTCCACAGAAAGTTAAAATTCTGTGGAAAACCCGGAGCCTTTTTTTGTATTTTACCGCAGCACTCCGCCGAAACCGCCGGCATACCACAAAAAAACCGTTTCGTACAGCTATGCACGAAACGGTCTCCGTCTGATATCGATCAAAATTATTTGCAGATTCGGTCGGTTCCCATATACTTGCGCAGCACCTCCGGCACAGTAACGGAACCGTCGGCATTCTGGTACTGCTCCACAATGGCCGGCATCACGCGGCTGGTTGCCAGACCGGATGCATTGAGCGTATGCACAAAATGCAGCTTTTTATCGTCTCCGCGGTAGCGGACATTGCCGCGCCGAGCCTGATAATCGCGTGCATTGGACGCCGAGCTGACTTCCTTGTAGATTCCCATCGACGGGATCCAGACTTCAATGTCATAAGTGCGTGCCATGGAGAACGAGCAATCTCCGGCGGCCAGCTTGCTCAGGCGGTAATGCAGGCCGAGCTCCTGCACCAGCCGTTCCGCTTTACCGACCATTTCGGCAAATGCGTCGTCCGAGCCCTCCGGCGTGGTGTACTGTACCATTTCGACCTTGTTGAACTGGTGGCCGCGGATCATTCCGCGTTCTTCGCTGCGGTAGCTTCCGGCTTCACGGCGATAGCACGGCGTATAGGCAATATATTTGCGGGGCAGCTCCTCTGCGGCCAAAATTTCGTCGCGGTGCAGGTTCACAAGCGCGGTCTCTGCGGTCGGCAGCAGGAACTTCTTTTCATTGCTGGTCGGGTTCTGAATCCAGTAGACCTCTTCGCTGAACTTTGGAAACTGACCGGCAACATAGCCGCATTCGTAACCGAGCATATGCGGCGGAAGAATCAGCTCATACCCGTCGTTCAAATGCTCCTCCACAAAGAAATTCAGCAGCGCCCACTCCAGCCGGGCGCCTGCGCCGCGGTAAACCCACGAGCCCGCACCGGAAAGCTTTGCGCCGCGCTGATAATCGATCATGCCAAGCGATTCGCAAAGGTCCACATGATTTTTGGGCTCAAAATCAAACGTGGGCTGCTCGTGGAAATAGTGCAGCGGAACGTTTTGTTCCTTTCCGCCTGCCGCAACATCCTCGTCCGGCAAATTCGGCAGACAAAGCAGCTTTGCTTTCTGCTCTTCTTCAATTCCGGCCAGCTCCTCGTCCGCCGTTTTGATTTGTTCGGAAAGCGCTTTCATCCGCGCCATCAGCTCGCCGATATCGCCGCCTGCTTTTTTGATCTGCGGAATCTTTTTGCTGTCGGCGTTCTGTTCGGCTTTCATCGATTCCACCTTGCCGGTCACCTCGCGGCGTTTCTGGTCCAGCGCAAGAATTTCATCGATCACGTCATCCAGATTCATTTCACGTTTTTTTACGGCCGCTTTTACAAAATCGGGATTACTGCGAAGCAATTTGATATCGATCATATCTTTCGTTCCTTTCCTCTTTTGCGTTATTCCTTAAAATTTTTTATTCTTTTCCCAGCTTCATTGCAAGCTCCTGCAAATCCTCCTGGCTGTAAAATTCGATTTCCAGCCTGCCCTTTTTGCCGTTTCCGGTCGTTACCCGAATACGGCGGCCAAGCTGCTGTGCAAGCGCGATCTCCACCTCATCGAAAAAGGTGGCGCGCCTGGCTGAGGGCGGCGCTTTCGGCGCTGCCTTTCCGACGGCCGCAGATTTTGCCAATTTTTCAAGGTCGCGAACCGTCAATGACTGTGCCACCGCGTCCTTTGCGCGGGAAAGCATCTGTTCCTGCGGAAACGCCAGCAGCGCGCGCGCGTGGCCGGCACTGAGCTCTCCGCTTCGCACCATTTCGCCGATCTCGTTCGGCAGCGCAAGCAGCCTCAACGAATTTGCAACTGCAGGGCGCGATTTTCCGACGATCTGGGCAACTTCCTCCTGTGTCAGCGAATAGCCTTCCATTAAAGTGCGGTATCCTTCCGCTTCTTCCATTGGGCTGAGGTCTTCTCTCTGCAAATTTTCAATCAGCGCAAGCTCCATCATTTCCTGATCGCTCATCTGCCGAACCACAACGGGTACTTCGGTCAGCCCCGCCATGCGGGAAGCCCGCCAGCGGCGCTCCCCTGCGACCAACTGATAACCGCCGCCGATCAGCGGACGCACCAGCAGCGGCTGCAGCACGCCGTGCTGCGCGATGGAATCCGCAAGCTCCGCCAAAGCGGCATCGTCAAATTCTTTTCTCGGCTGCTCCCGGTTCGGTTCAATTTCGCTGATTTTCAGCTTGACCGCCGGGGTATCCTCTTCAATGGCATTATCGGCAAACAGAGCGTCCAGCCCCTTGCCGAGTCCGCCTTTTTTGGCCGCCATTCCGTTCTCCTCCTTTTCCTTCGGCAAAGCGTTTTTCTTCTGCTCTGCCGCGTTGTTTCACGTGAAACACTCAATGGCCCCTGTTGTTTGACACAAATTCGCCGGCCAGCTCTTCGTACGCCAGCGAACCCTTGGAGCCCTTATCATAATACAGAACCGGTTGGCCAAAGCTCGGCGCTTCGGAAAGCCGGACAGCGCGCGGAATAACGGTATGGTAAACCTTGCGCGGAAAATACTTTTTCACTTCGTCTACAACCTGCTGCGTCAAATTCAGCCGCCCATCGTACATAGTAAGCAAAACGCCTTCAATTTCGAGAGAAGAATTAAACTTGCGTTTCACAATGCGAATATGATTCATCAGCTGTGAAAGCCCCTCCAATGCGTAAAATTCGCACTGGATCGGCAAAATAAACGTGTCGCAGGCGCAAAGCGCGTTGAGCGTGAGAAGCCCCAAGGAAGGGGGGCAATCGATAAAAATAAAATCATACTGCGCACGCAGCGTGGCAATAGAACGCTTCAGGCGGAATTCACGCTCCGGAATCTCTACCATCTCAATCTCGGCGCCGATCAGCGCATTGTTGGTTGGCAGCAAATCAACATTTTTAAAAGCGGTATGCGTCAAAACCTCCTCGGCAGCCAATCCGTCCACAAAAATGTCGTAGGTAGATTTTTGCACCCTTTGCTTTGAAATTCCGAGTCCCTGGGTCGAATTGCCCTGCGGGTCAATATCGATCAGCAGCACCCGAAAGCCTCTTGCGCCCAGGCAGGCGCTCAGGTTCACGCAGGTCGTCGTTTTTCCGACACCGCCCTTTTGGTTTGTGACCGCAATCACCTTTCCCATATCAAACGATCCTTTCTTCGCGTTCTGTGACGGGAAGGACAAGCCTCTCTGTTCTTCCCAAGCCAAAGCCCGTACCGCCTGCGTTGCTGCCCGCCGAAACCTTGGGCAAAAAACAAATCCCGGCCGTTTGCAACGGATTTACTGGTATTATACCACACGAAAAGAGGAATGAAAAGCCTTTTACTGCATGTTTCACGTGAAACAACGCAAAATTCTGCAGCCAAACAATAGCGCAACACCAAAAGCAACGAATTTTTTTACGCCGTTCCCCCGCTTGCTCCGTTTTGAGTATCTGCACCCACGAATATAAATAACGAAGTTTACTATTCTTAAACTGCAATTGCTTTCAGAATTTCGATTGATTGCGAACCTCTGATCATATATAATGAGAACAGCATTGACGATACGCGGCCGGTTCCAGATGCTTTGAGCGCTGTGATGCTTTTAAACCATTGAATACAAGAGAGTACTGCGTTTTTATTTGACTTATTCACTTAAAGCTACGAGGGTTAAATTATGAAAGTATTGTCTAAAAAGTGTTTGCTGCATAATGCAGTCATTTTACTGATTTACGTTTCTTTTTGTGCCTTATCAAAGCATTTCATCTCTCTTTCAACTACCTTTTTTGCTCTGCACAACATTCTCATTTTGACACTAAGCGCAGTATATATGTATTACGATTTTAACACAAACATATTTAAGTTTAAATTGACGTTCTCCAATTGTATCAGACAAATTTTAATCGGACTTGGCGCCGCCATATTGCTTTCTCTTTGTTTCGTCTGCATTGCGGTCCTGTTCGAAGATGTTTCGCTGCTTCCGCAGCTGCAAGAGCCTTTGAATATACAATGCATGATCATATTTGTGTCTTTGCAAATGATTATTGCGTTAGCGAAGGAAGCGTTTTTCAATTATTACCTGTGCGACACTCTTATCCTGCTGCTGCGCGGGAATGCCGTACTGAGCTTTATTGCCGCTTGCTTTTGTGTTCCGATCGATCGCATTGCTGATCCGAAAAAGGCTTCACAGGGAAAACACCTTCTATATTTGTTCCGGTATGCATTTCTTTTATAATTTAATGGCATACCTTGTATTTTCGATCTGAGCAAAAGGGCTGCGGCTGTGCCGTGAAAGGTATGCTGCAGCTGTGCGCTTGTGCGGGAACTTAAACCCGTTCGCTTTTGATGTTTCACGTGAAACAATTTGGGCGGTGCATCTTGAATGCACCGCCCAATAAAAAAGAGGGGGAAATGAAAACAGCAGGTTGATTCAGGCCGAGCGTTCTTTGCAGGCAGCCTGCTTTGGGATCCGAATCACATACTCGATACAGTCATCCGTTTCGTTTTGCTCCTCTGAAGCATCGATTCCGGAACGGCGCATCAGGTCGAGCGCATGCGCCACCGTGTTAAAAAAGATACGAACATCCTTTACAATAATAATTGTGTGGGGAGCCGCTTTTCCCTTTCTTTGTCCGTTCAGCAGCTGCTCCACGCGCGCCTCTGTTTTGGCGACCGTTAATTCCTTTTCGCCGATCTCCCGCAAAAGCTGCATTCTCGCCGCCCCGTCTTCCAGCCGGAGCAACGCCCTCGCGTGACGCTCCGAAAG
>JAHZES010000075.1:7196-9427 GCA_019421725.1 Clostridiales bacterium
TGATAACGGGCAATCAAAGACCGCTCCTGCGGTGAAAAGCGCAAAAGCCGCAATTTATTAGCAATCGTCGACTGCTGTTTACCCAAACGCTCAGCAGCCTGTGTTTGGGTCATGCCAAACTCCATAATCAGCCGTGCTATCCCCTCCGCCTCTTCAAAGCAGGAAAGATCCTGCCGCTGCAGGTTTTCAAGTAGAGAGCAAACCGCCGCGTCTTTTTCTTCCATTTCGACTACCATACACGGAACTGTATTTAACCCGGCAAGCTTTGCCGCGCGAAGTCTTCGTTCTCCGGCAACTACCTCATACCCGCCGCTACAGCGGCGAACCAAAAGCGGCTGCAAAATTCCGTTTTCGCGGATGCTGGCTGCCAATGATTCAAGCTCCTCATTGGCAAACATCCTGCGCGGCTGGTGCGCACCCGCCCGAAGCGCATCAACTGAAACTTCCGCAAGGCGGCGGGACTTTGCTTTTTTTCGGTCAAACCCAGGCAAATTCATGAAAATACGCCTCCTCAGCTTTGCCGTTGTTCTGTGCGGCTTCCATGTCTATAGAATACCATATTTAGGAAATCCGGTTTGTCGAAATCTGTCGGCCGATAAAAAAATATACGGGAAACCGCAAACCGTTTCCCGTATCCTGTTTGTATGCCCGGCTTGAAAAGTCCTCTTCTGCAAATTTCCCGCCGCAGAATTATTTTCCGACACAAAACTGCGAGAACACAGCGTCCACCACCGCTTCCGAGGTTTTTTCGCCGGTCAGCTCCAAGAGCGCGTCAATGGCGCTTTCCACCATAACGGTCACTGCGTCAAACGTCATTCCCGAGCGGACGGCCTCCAGTGCCTCGGCGGCAAACGACTGCGCACGGCAGGCTGCTTCGCGCTGGCGCTCGGTGGAGAGCATCCCTTCATCGGGAGAAAGCTGAGCCGTGCCGAGGACCTGTGCGATCGCCGCGATCAACGCATCCGTTCCGCTCTGCTGTGCAGCGGAAACCGTAACGACCTGCGGAATGCTTCGTCTAATTTCCGCAAGCTCGACCTGCAGCGCAAGATCCTCTTTGTTTACGACCGCAACGGCCGGCCGCCCCGCTATGGCGTCCAGCAACGCACGATCCTCCTCCTCCAGCGGCTGAGATCCGTCGAACACCGCCAGCACCAGCCCGGCCGTAGAAAGTCTTTTTCTTGCCCGGTCAACACCGATCTTCTCCACCGGGTCGTCGGTTTCACGCAGCCCGGCCGTATCGGCCAGCCGCAGCAGCACATCTCCCACACGGACGGTCTCCTCTACCACATCGCGCGTCGTTCCTGCCACATCCGTTACAATGCTGCGTTCACAACCGGAAAGCAGATTCATCAGCGTTGATTTACCAACGTTTGGCCGGCCAAGAATAACCGTTTCAACGCCCTCGCGAATCGCACACCCTGCGTCGAATCGGCTCAGCAAAGCAGAAAGCGTGCCGCAAACGCCGGAAAGCCGCGCCTCCAGCTCCGCAGACGTTACCTCGGGTACTTCCTCATCGGGAAAATCTGCCCATGCGGTCAGATGTGCAGCGGCGTCCAGTAATTGAGCGCGCACCCCCTCAATTTTACGCGCCAACGCTCCCTCGTGCGCAGAGAGCGCCGCCCGTGCGGCCGCTTCTCCCTGCGCGCCGATCAGATCCATCACGGCTTCAGCCTGCGTCAGCCCCATTTTTCCGTTTAGAAAAGCCCGTTTTGTAAATTCTCCCGGCTGCGCAAGCCTCGCTCCCGCATCAAGCGCCGCGCGAAGCAGACGCTGCGCAAGATAAACGCCGCCGTGGCACGAAATCTCTGCAACATCTTCTCCGGTATAGCTTTTCGGCGCGCGGAACACCAGGGAGACCGCTTCGTCAAATTCACCGCCGCCGTCCCTCACATGACCAAAATGCGCCCGGTACCCGGGCGATTGCACAAGGCGGCCGCCGGCGACCGTCAGCGCCTCCGGCCCCGAAATTCTGACTACGCCGATGCCTCCCGGCGCCTGTGCAGTTGCAATTGCCGCTATTGTTTCTGACACGGCACTCTCCCCCTTAAGTATGAAACCGTTTTTGGAGCTCGACCAACAGCTGCCTGCGCAGAACCGCGACCCCCGCGATCATCAGCGCCGGCGCAAGCGACCCCAGCACGATCATCGGCCAATTCATGGCCAGCCAGCCGAAAGCCGCACAAAGAAACGCCGCGATCCCCGCCAGCGAGACCCAAAACATGACCAGTACA
>JAHZES010000076.1:0-4342 GCA_019421725.1 Clostridiales bacterium
ACCGGACAGCAGCTTTGCATTAGAACCTGTAATGTAGATGTCGCAATCCAGCGAAATACGGAGAGAGTTGATGCACTTCTCCCAGTCCTTGACCTCTTGTATTTCATCAAAAAACAGATAGACCTTGCCCTCTATTCCTGTGGCTCTTGTGGTGATCTCGTCATGCAGAGCCTGCGCTGTTTGCAGGTAAGAATAGCTCATATCTTCAAAATTGATGGAGATAAACTGCGCAGGGTTGACGCCGGACTCCGTGAGTTCCCGCTTGATCAGCTCCAACATGACCGACTTTCCGCAGCGGCGAATACCAGTCATGACTTTGATCAGCTCTGTTCTGATAAATGGGCGGATGCGGCTCATATACAGTTCGCGTTTGATCATAAGTCTTATCCCCCTTTCCGTAGCTGACCATAGTATATCACATTTGCAGGTAAATTCCAATGATGAAATTGCAAATTTATCAGTTATAACTGATAAAATATAAAACTCGACAAGAAATCTCAGATAAACCTTGGTGAAATAAGCACGGCTCTCGTAAATGTCGATTACGCCCTTAAACTACACCCCCAATGCCGTGATAAAGGCGTGGAGTAACTTATATTAGGATGGAAAAGCAAGCGGCGTACTGGCGATATTTTTCTCGATATTCGCCCCGAAATGCAGCAGATACGCTCTTTCCCTGCAAACCGTTTCTGCAAATAACCTTTTGCCGTTATATGGCCGGATTTGGGTCAATGAACGGCTCAGCCTTGCGCTCAAACTGTTCATTTTGTGGTTGGAAGGCCTTGCATCCTCTTTCATGTTCGAATTGAGATATCCCTTGTTTTCCCTTGAAATTCTTGCTTTCATCCGTTCTTGCAATTATAATTATATTGTGATTCTATAAGCAAACGAAAGCTGCAACAGGAGTCTCATATTTTGTGTGATAAGAGTCACGTCACCAGATCCATCTATACCGGCTCGTTTTTGGGGATTTCCAGAGGATACAAAGAAACCAACAGACACGAGAATCAAAAACGATAAGCATAATGAAGAAGCCCGTCGAAAATGAAAAATGAACCGCAGATCATATCAGCGCCTCCGATTCGAATCGGATTTGGAAATGTGACAATGTGTATTTTATGTAAAAGAGTTAGAGGGTACTCAAAAGGTAAGAGCGATCTCCAACATACAAGATCCAACAGAAATTGAGAAGGGAAGCGCAGAAACGATTACAACCACTTAAAACGAGGTATATAGAAACATGAATTACCAGGGATTGATCATTTACCGAACCAGAGTACAGCGAAACTGGAGTCAGGCAGGATTGTGCAAAGGGATTTGTACAGTATCGTACTTATCAAAAATCGAAACAGGTAAAGCAGAGCCGTCGGAAGAAATTTTACAGCTTCTCCTGAATCGGTTGGATTTGAAAATTGATAAGGAAACAGAGCGCGAGGCCGCTAAACTTGCAGATCAAGGTTGGGAACTGTTATTTGGCGGCAGACGTGAAAAACTAATCGAACTGTTGAGGGGTATAGATCTCGATCATTATCAGGCCGTTCCTGCATGGCTGGATTTGGAATTGCTTTCTTTCGAAACACCCTTAGACGCGGCATTGGAACACTGTATGAGCACACGGCAATTAGCTCTGCAACGGATTCTGCAGGGAAAAGCGGCAGAGGCAGTGCAGCTCATGCCAAATGCATTTACTTTTTTATCTTTGGGCGTTACTGACTATAATGCCGGAAACTATTCTGCCGCCGTGGACCATTTGCAGGCCGCATATGAACTAGCAAGCAGGGATGGCGCTGCAAGAATTATGTTGCAGGCAAAGCTTTTCCTCGGCAACACTTACTGCAATCGTCAGGATCTGCCCAACATGGAGCGTCACTATCAGGTTGGAAGGCGGCTGGCGGAAGATTTGCAAGATCAGAATGCTTTGCAAGCGATTGGCTACAACACTGCCTCGGCGTGGATCGAGGCAGGTCGCTATGAGAATGCTTACACATGGTTTTCAGCGCAGAAATCCCCAACATTTATGTCACTGCACAAGTTAGCAATCTGCTGTGAAAAGACCGGGCGGCAGGAAGAAGCCCTTCGTGCTTTAAAGCAAGCCGAAGAAATGGACACCGACGAAGTGGACCGCGATCTCGCGCTGCAACTTCTTCAGCTGGTACGATATCGGCTGGAACACCCTGATTATCTTTCCCGGGACGAATACGGTTCGCTGCTTTTAGGTTGCTTTGATCGTCTTCAAAGTGAGCTGCCCTTCGGCTACTCAGCCTTCCACTTGCCTTGGATACTGGAATGGTATAAATCGGCAAGGCAATACAAAAAAGCCTGCGATCTGCTTGAAAAATTTCCTGGAAACACATTTTAAATCGTATTTTAGGCTTGTTTTTTAAATGAATTTTCCCAAATATGCTGTCTTCTATTTGTCTTACCAACGCGCTATACTATGTGCAGTGGTGAAATATATGAATACAGTAAAACTTTGGACACGAAATTTTCGCTTAGTGATTTTTGCTTCTGCTATTGGTACAGTAGGCTCAATCGCCGGTAGTTTTGCACTGGCATTTCTGGTGTTTGATGAAACCGGCAGCACTCTGGCATCTGCGCTGATTGTAGCGATTCAGCTTATTCCGTATCTTTTGCTGCCGGTCTTGATTGCACCGCTCATGGACCGGCTTCCCCGTAAATTTTTTTTGGTGGCGGGAGATATTGCAAACGCAGTTCTGCTTGCCGGAATGGGGCTATGGCTGCTGTTTTTTGAATTTTCTTATGTGGGTTATCTGGCAATATCTTTGCTGCTGTCTTGCCTTGGCGCAGTAGATGAGTTGGCGTTTACAAGTATTTATCCCGAACTGATCCCGGAAGGCGCCGAACAAAAAGGCTATGCAGTGTCCTCCATGCTCTATCCGGTTTTGAAGGTCATTATGACGCCGTTGGCCGCAGTTTTGCTCGATTCAATCGGTGTCGCATGGATATTGATTGCGCAAAGCGGCCTCTCGCTTGTGGCATCCATTACTGAAAGCTGTATCCGTCTGGACGAAAGCGAACGGGAAAAGCATACGCCATATTCTCTGAGGTCATGGAGCGAAGATATACGGGAAGCAGTACAGTATTTGAAAAAAGAGCGTGGTCTGCGCAGTATTTACGGGTACATGGCTGTTACCAACGGCGTTGCCGACGGTTTTTCCTCTATTTTGGTAGCCTTCTTTCGCACTTTTCCGGGATTCACCGCTGCTATGTATTCCGCATTTTCCGTGGTAGAGTTTGCTGGAAGAGCAATTGGAAGTGCGATACAATACCGAATCAAGATCCCCAAGATGAAGAAATACGGATTCACATTTTTTGTATATCAGTTTTACGAAGTCATGGATATGCTCCTGCTTTGGCTGCCCTATCCGCTTATGTTGGTTAATCGTGGGGTCTGCGGCTTTCTCGGCAGTAACAGTGCAATTTTGCGAGACGCAGCCGTGCAACGCTATATTCCGGAAAAGCTTCGATCACGCGTCAACGCCTTTAACGGGGTACTGCTAACCATCGGCTCAAGTATTTTCTCTTTGCTGATAGGCTTCCTTGGAGAGAGCCTTGACTATCGCTGGTGTGTCACAATCGGCGGTGCTGTCGCCATGCTTGCCAGTTGGCTTCTAATTTGGGTCAGACGTGGCGATGTGCGAAAAGTATACGAGGTAAGTAAATGATTGTAATTTATAATATCATACATAAAACCGTATTGTGCACAATACGGACAGGTCACAGCTTGTCGCGGTGCAAAAGGCTTCACCAGGTTATGCGACAAAGCCCCTCTAAAGGTCAACTTCTGCCTTTTAGCCAATTACCAATATAAAGCTCAATCAACAGCTATGCTGATAACCGTATAACTTATCAATTTCTTTTCTTTTTTCATTGTCTTCTGTTTTTCGACCTGCTATAATGAAGTAAAGTCGCCCCAGCCATCTGTGCAATTGTTTTCAAATCATGACGCCGCCATTTCCTGGGCGTTGACTAAGGTGTCTGCACAGCCGGTTGTCGCTGCTTTTAATTGAAACAAGCCTTAGCAGAAAGGAATGGTTTTTCATGATTCTTCGGCAAAATGCATTTGGCGGAACTGAAAAAATGCTGAAGGGCGGTCTGCATTGCCACACAACACGCTCGGACGGACGAGGAACACCGGAGGAGGTCATTCGCCTTCACGCGGCAAAGGGATACGACTTTTTGGCGCTCACCGACCACAGAATTTATAACCGGCGCAATTTTGCACCGGAAACCAACCTGACGATCCTGCCGGGGATGGAGGTCGACGCTTACCTGACGGACATTGCCCATGGGTCCCGCTGCTTTCATACGGTCTGCATCG
>JAHZES010000076.1:4456-8207 GCA_019421725.1 Clostridiales bacterium
TCAAATCCACCAAAAAAACAACCTGACAATTTACTGTCATCCGGAATGGAGCGGCACTCCAGCGCGCTATTTTGACCAGCTTCAAGGCAATTTTGCCATGGAGATCTGGAACAGCGGCAGCGTAATCGAAAACAGCATGGACGCAAATGCTGCTTACTGGGACGAGCTTTTGGGAGAGGGGATCCGCATTTTCGGTGTTGCTACAGACGACGGCCACTCCATGGAGCATCACGGGCACGGCTGGGTCATGGTGCGTTCGGCAAACCATGTGCCGGATATTCTGCAGGCACTGCAGCAGGGCGCCTTTTACTCCACTTGCGGGCCGGTGATCCGTGATTTTTATGTGGATAACGGGGTCGCTCACCTTTCCTGTGAGCCATGCGAACAGATTCAATTTCTCTCGGACGCTCACCCCACCGTTGTCTTCCGCGATAACGGGATCACCGACGCCGAGCTGGATCTTGAGGGCAATTACGGTTATGTACGCTGCAGCATAATCGATGCCGACGGCCGCCGTGCCTGGACAAACCCGATCTTTTTGGACTGAAGCAACACTCGCTCCGTCATATTTTCAAAAAGGGCCTTGCATTCGAAAGATGAATGCAAGGCCCTTTTTAGATTATTTCAATACATTTTCACAAATGCTTGCGAATCAAACAAGCTCAATGATCGCCATCTCGGCAGCGTCGCCGCGGCGGGCGCCGGTTTTAAAAATGCGGGTATAACCGCCGTTCTTTTCAGCATACTTGGGCGCGATTTCATCGAACAGCTTCTTGACCACGGTTTCCTTCGTAATGACGGAATGGGCCAGACGCTTATTGTGCAGATTGTTTTCCTTCGCAATCGTGATCAGTTTTTCGGTGAGGGCGCTCACTTCTTTTGCACGGGTAACGGTAGTCTCAATTTTTCCGTTCTCGAGCAGGTAAGTGACCAGACCTCTGAGCATCGCCAGTCTGTGAGCAGTGGGTCTTCCGAGTTTTCTGGTTCCTGGCATCGAATTTCACTCCTTTACCAATTTATACGCAGGCTTATTCCTCTTCCTTGCGCAGATCAAACCCGAGGTTGTTCAGCTTTTGAATAACCTCTTCCAAGGACTTGCGGCCAAGGTTGCGCACCTTCATCATATCGTCCTCGGACTTGTTTATCAAATCCTCTACGGTGTTGATTCCTGCGCGCTTCAGGCAGTTGAAGGAGCGAACCGAAAGATCCAGCTCTTCAATCGTCATCTCCAGCACCTTTTCTTTATCCTTGTTGTCCTTCTCGACCATGATCTCGGCATTGCTGCCCTTGTCTGAAAGATCGACAAACAGATTCAGATGCTCGGTAAGAATTTTAGCGGCAAGAGAAACAGCCTCTTGAGGGGTGATTGTACCATTGGTCCAGACTTCGATCGTGAGCTTATCATAATCGGTAATCTGGCCGACACGGGTATTTTCCACGGTGTAATTCACCTTGGAAACAGGCGTGTAGATGGAATCCACAGGCAAAACGCCGATCACGCTGTTGGGCATATTCTGCTTATTGCGCTCGCCCGAAACATAACCGCGGCCTTTGTCCAGCGAAATCTCCATATAAAGCTTTGCGCCTTCGCCAAGGGTTGCAATGTGCATTTCGGGGTTAAGAATTTCCACTTCGCTGTCGCACTTAATGTTGGCGGCAGTTACATTGCACGGGCCTTCCGCGTCAATAATAACGGTCTTGGGGCCGTCGCAATGCAGCTTTGCGGTGAGACCTTTGATGTTCAGAACGATCTCGGTCACATCCTCTTTCACACCGGGAATGGTAGAAAACTCATGCAGGACGCCATCAATTTTGATGGACGTAACCGCATGACCCGGCAGAGAGGAAAGCAGAACTCTTCTCAGGCTGTTGCCCAGCGTAATGCCAAAGCCGCGCTCCAGCGGCTCAACGACGAACTTACCGTAGGTTCCGTCAGGGGAGAGGTCTTGCGTTTCGATTCTGGGTTTCTCTATCTCGATCATTTGCGAACCTCCTTGACAAGAAAATTTGTCTGATACGCCGTTCCCGCCGGGGACGCCGCAAGCGGCAAAGCCCCGGAGAACGCGTATTTATGATGCCAGCACCGCAAACCAGGTACAATACATGCCGGGCAGCGGTGTTATGTTCGGCATTATTTGGAGTAGAACTCAACGATGAGAGTTTCTTCAACCGCAAGATCGATGTCCGAACGCTCGGGAACAGCGATAATTTTCGCCTCGGCACCGGACGGGAGCCGTTGGCTTCGAGCACAGCCTTCATTTTGTCGCTGCCGGCGGTCTTTGCTTTAATCGTCAGCACCTCTCCAACCTTGGTCAGGTAGGACGGGATATCGACGCGCTTACCGTTGATGCAGAAATGGCCGTGGGTAACGAGCTGACGGGCTTCTGCACGGGAGCTCGCCCAGCCAAGGCGGTAAACAACATTGTCCAGACGGCTTTCCAGCAGGAAGAGCAGGTTTTCGCCCGTCTTACCTTCCTTGCGGGCTGCAAGGTCGTAATAATGTCTGAACTGGCTTTCGAGCACGCCGTAATAGCGGCGGGTCATCTGCTTTGCACGCATCTGAACGCCGTATTCGGAATTCTTTTTGCGGCCCTGGCCATGCTGGCCGGGGGCATAGGCTCTGCGCGCGATCGCGCATTTATCGGTATAGCATCTGTCGCCTTTGAGGAAAAGC
Source organism: Clostridiales bacterium (assembly GCA_019421725.1). Taxonomy (GTDB): domain Bacteria; phylum Bacillota; class Clostridia; order Oscillospirales; family Acutalibacteraceae; genus CAKXIK01. The sequence continues at coordinate 7,131 of JAHZES010000076.1, forward strand.
TTCTGGCCTTCGCGGCGGCAAAGTCTGCAAACAGCACCGGTATATCTTGCCATTTTGGGTTACACCTCCTGAATTTTCAAAATATCAGACGCGTCTTCTCTTCGGGGGACGGCATCCGTTGTGGGGGATCGGGGTAACGTCCTTAATCATGCTGACCTCGAGGCCGGCAGACTGCAGCGCACGGATAGCGGCTTCACGGCCGGCACCCGGACCCTTGACGTAAACTTCGACCGATTTCATTCCGTGCTCCATCGCAGCCTTTGCTGCGGTTTCGGCAGCGGTCTGAGCGGCAAACGGAGTGGATTTTCTTGATCCGCGGAAACCCAGCTCACCGGAGCTTGCCCAAGAAACGGCATTGCCCTGTACATCGGTGATGGTAACAATTGTATTGTTGAAGGTGGACTGAATGTGAGCGGCGCCGCGCTCGATATTTTTGCGCTCACGGCGGCGGACAACAGTCTTCTTGCCCTTTGTAGCTTGTGCCATTTAACGTTTCCCTCCTCGCTTATTTCTTCTTGTTCGCAATCGTCTTCTTCGGTCCCTTGCGGGTACGGGCGTTCGTCTTGGAACGCTGACCGCGGACCGGCAGACCCTTGCGGTGGCGGACGCCGCGATAGCATCCGATCTCGATCAGTCTTTTGATATCGAACGCGGTGTCACGGCGAAGATCGCCTTCCACGTGGCAGTGCTTGTCGATATATTCACGAAGCTTGGAAACATCGTCTTCGTTCAGGTCTCTGACTCTGGTGTCAGGATTTACACCCGTCGCGGCAAGAATGTCGCTGGCGGTTTTACGGCCAATGCCGTAGATATAAGTAAGTCCAATTTCGACTCTCTTATCTCTCGGCAGGTCAACTCCGGCTATACGAGCCATTTTGCTTGCACCTCCATGTTATCGGTTTGCGCGGGCATTAACCCTGGCGCTGTTTGTGCTTCGGGTTTTCGCAGATGACCATGACTTTGCCCTTGCGCTTGATGATCTTGCACTTTTCGCAAATTTTCTTTACAGAAGGTCTGACTTTCATTTGTGATTACCTCCTTTTTCGGTTCAATCACTTGGAGCGCCATGTAATGCGG
>JAHZES010000076.1:8217-9370 GCA_019421725.1 Clostridiales bacterium
AGGTCGTATGGCGACATTTCGACCGTGACCTTATCTCCCGGAAGAATGCGGATGAAATTCATTCGCAGCTTGCCGGAAATATGCGCTAAAATTTTGTGTCCGTTTTGAAGCTCTACCTGAAAGGTTGCGTTGGGCAGTGCCTCCACCACAACGCCCTCCAGCTCGATCATGTCTTGTTTCGACAAACAGATTCCTCCTCATGTGTCGCAGCGGGCGGGAAAAAGCTCCCCGCAGGGCACTGCGGATTTCACAATTTGCTGCCATTGATTTTTCTGCACACTCCGCCGCAATTTCCGTTTAATCCGGAAGGGTCAAAATCACCGGTCCGTTGGAGGTAACTGCGATGGTGTGTTCAAAGTGGGCCGAAAGCTTTCCGTCGGCCGTTACTGTGGTCCAGCCGTCCTTTTGGACAATAACGTCCTTTGTTCCGGCGTTGACCATCGGTTCAATGGCGATCGTCATTCCCGGCAGAAGTCGCACTCCCCGGCCGGGCGTGCCGAAGTTTGGAACCTCGGGAGCCTCATGCATGCTCGCGCCTACTCCGTGACCGACAAACTGCCGTACCACCGAGTAGCCGCGCGCCTCAACATACTCCTGCACCGCGCTGCCAATATCACCAATCCGGTGACCGGCAAGCGCCTGAGCAATGCCGGCGAACAGGCCCTCTCTGGTTGCGTCCATCAAGTCCTGCGCCTCACGGCTCACATCTCCGCAGGCGAACGTCCACGCGTTGTCGCCGTGGAAGCCCTCCAAAAAGGCTCCGACGTCAATGCTGACGATATCTCCCTGCTTTAAAATACGGTGCCCGGGTATGCCGTGGATGACCTGATCGTTGACCGAGATACATGCTGTGGCAGGGTACCCTTCGTAACCGAGAAAGGAGGGCTTTGCACCCTGGCTTTCAATGTATTTTCGGGCAATGCGGTCAATTTCGGCGGTAGAAACGCCCGGCTCAACCGCTTCGCCTGCCAGCTTCAATGCACGGGCAGAAACTCTTCCTGCCTGCCGCATGAGTCCGATCTCGCGGCTTGTTTTCAGAACGATCATAATAAATTACGCCTCCAAAGCGGCAAGCGTCAGCCTTGTGGTGTCTGCCACATCTTCCTGGCCTTCCACAATTCTGAGCTTATTCTGCTTTGCGTAGTACTCCTTC
>JAHZES010000077.1 GCA_019421725.1 Clostridiales bacterium
CGAACAAAATGGCCGGAACGGTCAGAAGCTTGTCATGAGAAAAAGTTTAAAATAAATTAAGATTTAGTATATACCCGAAGTTGTCAGCATGAAAGGAGTACATGATGGAAGAATTAAAGTTTATTATGGAGAAGTTTGTTGCATCTGGTTGGGACTTAATAACTATCCCAGCGCAAAAATGGTTAGACGGAAAAGCCGATAAAGCCTCTTTGATTTCCGCAATAGAGCAAGCCGATAAAGAATGCGGAAATTGTGGTTGTGATTTAGATCCTCTGTATAAAAGAGCATTGGAACTGCTTTAATCGTATATGCCAAATTCCAGTTCGCGAAATGATTTAGAATATTCCTAACAAGTAAAAATCACTCTTATCGTAGCAGACGAAATAGAGTGATTTTTTCGGAAAGGGTACCCCTTTTCAATGCTTGCTATGGAACTTTTTGCATTCTTGTTCGCCTTTTTTGGTACATAGCATATTTCGTTCTTGGCAGTGATATTTCTCTTACCTTTTCTCAGCCAAACACATTTTTATATGGAGATGGTTTTTGGAAAACGAACGGAAAGGGATGGGGAAAACGGGTAGAGTTTCTCCTGGAAATGTTACGCAGCAGAACATCGATTTTGAGGGCTATAATATAATTTCTTGTTCTATTGGTTTGCGTGTCATAAGGACATAAGAAACACGATAATTCTAACATTTCCATGCAGAAGTGATAATACCGCTTTATGCATGCGTTGAATATGTACGCATTATCTTGCTTGTAGTGCTAAAATAGTGCCCAACTTTACAAAATGAGCTTATGCGGAGATATAAAACAAAAAGCAGAAATATGAAAAAAGCCTTGATTTGAGGCGATTTCAAGCAGTTTCTATAAACACTTACAAAGGCTTATAAGACGATTTTCGTCTATATAATCAATAAAAAAAACTGCTGTTGTTTTGAAACCGACTTTGAAAAAGCATTGAACCGCATGCACTGAATCAATGCCGCGACAAAAAGAAAGGCTTGAAAACAATGAGTTTTTTATTTCAAAAGGAAATTCCGGACTGGGACACATGGGGCGAGCTGTTCCAATCGATCACAGATTTTGCTCCGCTGATTGAAGCGATCCAACGGAAAGAGCAGTTGCCAGGCGGGATCATTGAGAATCTGACACCGGGAACAAACGCCGTCTTTGGCTGCGGAAAGCTGGTTTACAAAATCTACGCGCCGTTGTTTTCCTCATCTGACGCCACGCGCGAATACGATACCGAGCTGTTTGGTCTCCGCTTTGCGCAGTCGCTCGGCGTGCGCTCTCCGAAGGTCGTTGCCGCGGGAGAGCTGAATGATCGTTACATTTTTCGTTATTTTGTTCTGGAACGGCTGGAGGGACCGGAAGCAGGTGATTCTTTGAAGTGGCTTGACTCGAAAGAGAAGGGCCGTTTTGTCAGCGAATTGCACCGCCTTTTACAGACCTGGAACCGCCCGCTCCCAGAGAACAACCCTCTCAACCGCGCGTTTCTTGCCGGCGGCGGACAGGATTGGGACATCTTCGGCAACAACATCGCCCGCGAACTAAACGACCTGAACCGGAGAAAATTCTTCAGCGAGCCTCTCTGTTACGTTCACGGCGATCTGACGGCTCAGAATGTTTTGCTCGACGCGCAAAACCGTCCGCTACCGATCGATTTTGCGGACAGCCGTTACGCTCCCCCCTTCTATGAGCTCCCTCCCGTCCTGTTTGATTTATTTGACTTTGATCCTGAACTGATCCGTCTTTTCTGCGCAGATACTGCCCCCGTCGAATTGGCCGACCGCGCGTTCTTCGGCATCCTGCTACACGAATTCGGCGCATCTATCGCGGAAATTATCTGCAAACGTTTTTTACACTGCGAGGCCGGCGAACTGAAAAGTATCTTTTTCATCCGCAATTTTTTGCGCAGGTATTTCACAGAATGCACTGACGTTCCGAAAAATTTTTAGCTCTTGCGGCCTGCCGTCATTTTTTCTTCATCAAATAAAGGCTCCGCTCCGTCTGTTCTACGGAGCGGAGCCTTTTGGATACCGATGTGAACAGGGAAGCCCTACGCCCTTGCCCTGTCTTTTTGCTTTTTAATGATCTTCATGCGGGAAAATTCCTCGCGGTCCTTTTCGTCGAGTGCGTCGGTGATGGTCTTCACGGTTTCTTCGAAACGCGGAATAATGATATTGCGCAGAGCGTTTGCACGCTTCTGCGTTTTTTTAATGGCATCCGCCAAACGGTAAACGCTGTTCTCTACGCTTGCCAGCGATGCCGTCAACCGTTTCACCTGCCCGAATTTGATATACGCTTCGTCCAGTGCGGCATTGGACGAAGCAAGACCAAACGGAATTCCGTCCGTCTTTTCCTCCAGCGTGACGGTAGGAATTTCGACCCCCATAACGCTTCGGAAAGAGATCGAAAGATTATCGTCGATCGGCACCGTCTGCGCAAGCTCTTCGCAAATACCGAGTGTAATATTGGCCTGCTGAAGCGCTTCGTAAGCATCGTGATAAGTCGAATCGATCCGGCTTTGAATCTCCTGTGCACGGCTGATGAGCAGCATCATTTCCCGGATCAGGATATTACGCTTGCGGTCAAGCAGCTCATACCCGACGCGCGCAAGCTCCAACGATTTTTTTGTTGCAATCAGATTGCCTTTGGTCGGCACCGCCTGTGCTGCCATATGCTTCCCTCCGTTCCGGTTGAAAAAAGACGCAGGCTCAATACGTTACGGTTCCTGTTTCGAAGGATCCTCTACCGGGTGCTCCTCATGAACCAGCTGTTCTGTTTCAAGCAGCTCTGCGGCAAAATCGTTCTTCCTTTCCTCCGCGGGGCGGTAATGCTCATCAAGCAGTTTGTCATCCACACGGTCAAGCTCACCGCGCGGCAACGTGGAAAGCAATTGCCAGCCGAGGTCAAGACTTTCGTCGATCGTGCGCGCTTCATTCACGCGCTGTGTCAAAAAACGACTTTCAAAAAGGCGGCCAAACTCCATATACTTCCGGTCGATGGGAGAAAGCTCTTCTTCCCCGATGACAGATGCCAGCGAACGGGCGTCCTGCACCTTGGCATACGACGCAAAAAGCTGGTTTGCCAATGCGGAATGATCCGGACGGGTGTAGCCTTCGCCGATACCGTCCTTCATCAACCGGGAAAGCGACGGCAACACCGAAACCGGCGGGTAAACGCCGGAGCTGTCCAGCCCGCGATCCAATACGATCTGCCCTTCGGTAATATAGCCCGTCAGGTCCGGAACAGGATGCGTGATATCATCGTTCGGCATCGTCAAAATCGGGATCTGCGTTACGGAGCCTTTGCTTCCCCGAATCATCCCGGCGCGCTCATATAAGGAAGCCAGGTCGGAATACAAATAACCCGGGTACCCTTTTCTTCCCGGAATTTCGCCCTTGGAGGAGGAAAATTCACGCAAAGCCTCGGCATAAGAGGTCATATCCGTCATGATAACCAGAATATGCATGCCGAGCTCAAACGCAAGATATTCGGCAGCAGTCAATGCGCAGCGCGGCGTCAGGGTGCGCTCAATGATCGGGTCATTGGAAAGGTTCAGGAACATGGTCACCTTTTGCAGCACACCGGATTCATCAAAAGAGCGGCGGAAATAATCGGCAACATCGTTTTTCACCCCCATCGCCGCAAACACCACCGCAAACTCGGCGCCTTCGTCCTCGGCAATTTTGGCCTGGCGCACGATCTGCACGGCAAGCTCGTTATGCTTCATGCCTGAGCCCGAAAAAATCGGCAATTTCTGGCCACGGATCAGCGTCATCAGCACATCAATGCTCGAAATGCCGGTGTTGATATAATTTTTCGGATAGATACGCGAAACAGGGTTGATTGCCGTCCCGTTAATATTGCGGTATTCGTCGGGAAAAACCTCTCCCAAGCCATCAATCGGTCGCCCCGCGCCGTCAAATACTCTGCCAAGGATCTCCGGCGAAAGCGGAATCTCCATCGGGCGGCCACGCAGACGAGTCCGCGTGTTTTCCAGAGAAATTCCACGCGTACCTTCAAACACCTGCACCACTGCGCGCTTGCCGTCAAGCTGCACGATCCGGCCTGTGCGGCGGGAACCGTCGCCCAGCCGAATGTCCACAACCTCTTCGTATGAAGCATTTTCCACATCGTCCAACACAATCAACGAGCCGCTCACTTCATTAACGCCTATATAGTCAAGAATCATAGCTTCGGGTCATTCCTTTCCGGTTCGGCCGGGCGCAGACACACCCTTTAAAACCTTCTATTTTCCAGAGTCAGACAGGAGCGCCGCCGGCGCTGAGCAGTTCTGCAACAGCGGTATCGATCTCCTTTTTATAATCTTCAAACAGCTCCGGCCGATTATTCGGAATATCGTACTTCATTTTGATCAGCTTTTCAAACAGTCCGCGGGAAATCAGCGCAGAAAGCGGGATCGAAGCCGCAACCACCCGGCGGCATCCGTCGTAAAGGTAGAGAATGATCTCCATCATTTTCTTTTGCTTTTCGAGAGGAACGTATGTATCCTCGGCATGGAACGCATTCTGCTGCAAAAATCCGACGCGGATCACACGCGCAATTTCGATGACAAGCTTCTGGTCGTCCGGCAAAACATCGGCGCCAATCAGCTTGACGATCTCCATCAGCTTGCTTTCCTCCTGCAGAATGCGTGTAAGCTTTTTACGGTATTTCAAAAACTCGCGGCCAAGGTGTTCTTCATACCACGGGTCAAGATCGGTAAAGTACTCGCTGTAGCTGGTCATCCAGTTGATCGCCGGATAATGGCGCGCATAGGCCAGCGCCTTGTCCAGCGCCCAAAAACAACGGGTAAAGCGCTTGGTGTTCTGTGTTACCGGTTCCGAAAAATCGGAACCCTGCGGGGAAACGGCGCCGATGATGGAAACGGATCCATCGGAACCGGAAAGCGTCTGCACCATTCCCGCACGCTCATAAAATTCCGAAAGACGCGACGGCAGGTAAGCAGGAAAGCCTTCTTCAGCAGGCATTTCTTCCAAACGGCCGGATATTTCACGCAGAGCCTCGGCCCAGCGCGAGGTGGAATCCGCCATAATGGCAACGTGATAACCCATATCGCGGTAATATTCCGCCAGCGTAATGCCGGTGTAAATAGATGCCTCACGGGCAGCGACCGGCATGTTTGAAGTATTTGCAATGAGTACGGTCCTGTCGGTCAACGGTCGGCCGGACTTGGGGTCGATCAACCCGGAAAACTCCTCCAGAACCTGAGACATCTCATTGCCTCGCTCGCCGCAGCCGACATAAACGATAATATCGGCGTCGCACCACTTGGCCAGCTGATGCTGAGTCATTGTCTTGCCTGTGCCGAATCCCCCCGGGATCGCCGCTGTTCCACCTTTGGAGATGGGGAAAAACGTGTCAATCACACGCTGGCCGGTGATCAACGGAATGGTGGCCTGCCGGCGCTGCTCCACCGGGCGCGGAATGCGAATCGGCCACTTTTGGCAAAGTGTCAGCCGATGCTCCCTTCCTTTGTCATCGGTGACCACCGCAATCGTATCGTTAAGCGTATATTCGCCGTCCGGCTGCACTTGTGTTACCGTTCCGTTTACCGCAGGCGGAACCAGAAGCTTATGACAAATCAACGGAGTCTCCGGGCACTCGGCATAAATCATCCCGCCCGTGACCCGATCGCCCTGCCTTGCGCAAAGCGTTACACTCCACTTTTTCTCTTCATCAAGCGGAGAAATCGCCATTCCTCTGCCGATAAACGCGCCGCTCTGCCGCTCGATCGCTTTCAGCGGACGTTCAATTCCGTCAAAAATATTGTTGAGGATACCGGGGCCAAGTGTTACCGTCATTTGACTGCCGCTGCCTTCCACCGGCTCCCCGGGGCGCAGACCCGTTGTTTCCTCGTAAACCTGAATGGTTGTCATCCGATCGGTAATTCCGATCACCTCGCCGACCAGCCGCGTTTTGCCGACATAGACCATTTCCATCATGGAAAAGGATTTAGTGTCGCGCACAGTGACAACCGGGCCGTTAACGCCGAAAATTACATCTTTATTTTCCATAAAACACGACCACGCCCTTCCTTATTTTAGGCATCAGCTGATGGTCAGCCCAGAATTGGCAGCAAACCACGTGCGCTGCGCTTCCAGCCGGGAATCAAGCGTTTCGTCCGCTACAATTCCGCGGTGCCGGCTAACGCCGAGGATCCCTCCCAGCCGGATCTCGTCCGAAAACCTGATCTCGCAATCGCCGAACGCTTCCCGAATCAGCGGAATATACGCCTCGTCCTCTCTGCGGATCTTCAGTTCGGAGCTGACGTCAGAAAGCACATTGGAAAGCTTTTCTGCAATCGTTTTCAGAAATACCTCATATTCCGACGTTTTGGTGTACTCCAGCAGTCTGAGCGAAACATCATGAAAAAGGCTATCCACCAGGTTTGCCCGGTGAGAAATCAGCTGCTTTTTCGCCTCGATCTCCCTCCGGGAAATTTCATGACGGATACGATTGCGATTCTGCGCTTTTTCCCGCTCTACCAGCTGTTGGGCGTCGCTGAGCGCTTCCTTTTCAGCGCGCTCCACTTCCGCACTGTAATATTCACGCACCTCGTCAAGAATTCTTTTTCTCTGTTCCTCGGCGTAGTCGTTAATAGCCTGCAAAAATTTACCGACCTTTTCATCTTCATTGTTCATCGGATCATTCCTTTCCGATCACTGCCATAATTTGTGCCAACAACCCCCGTATTACACCTTGACGCCGATCGCCTCGCGCACATAACGCGTGATGGAGTCCTTCGCGCGGCCATTGCCGTGGCGGTCCGGAATTTCCACGATCAACGGGCGATGCCGGTGCAGCTTAAGGTCATAAACCGTCTCCGGGCAAAGCTTAACAAGACGCTCCGTCATTAAAATTACGGCAACGTCATCCATTTCAATCGCTTCTTTTAACGCTCGCTGCACCGCGCTCGTTTCATGAACCAGCACGCCGTCGATCCCCGCAAGACGCATACCGACAATCGTATCTACATTATCGCTGATCAAGTAATAACGCATTGTACTTTCACCGCCATTTCCAACAAAATACCTGTTCAAAAACGCACAGGCGTACACGCGGCAGATCAAACCTTGTTAAGGATCATGATGGAAATCAGCAGGCCGTAAATGGCGATACCTTCGCCCAACGCAACAAAGATCAGCGACTTACCGAACGCCTTCGGATCCTCGGAGGTCGCCCCGATAGCGGCAGGAGCCGCCGCCGCAACGGCAATACCACCGCCGATACCTGCCAGACCGGTTACGAGCGCGGCGGCCAACAGGCCGAGGCCTTTGGAATTATCCGCGACAGTCTGCGCCGTTTCGGCTGCCGAAACGGTCTCGTTCGTTTCGGCAGCCTGCGCTGCAAACGGAAGGGCAAAGGAAATTACACAAACGGCAAGAAAGCTCAGGATCTGCATCGTGGCAGCCTTACGGGGGCTTTTTCCGTTCTGGACCATGCGAATGGCGTAGATCACAGAAGCGACCAGCAGGGCAACCGGGACAAGCAGCAACACGTAAATCATATGAATACCTCCAAAATCAACTTTTGTTTTTATTTATTTTCCGACGAAACGACCGCCTCGCGCGCAGCGCGGAACGGCCGGCCTTCGCCTTTGAAAAACCTGCTGAAAATTTCGTAGAACTCCAGACGAAGCACCTGAATACCGACGAGCAGCCCTTCCATACCCATAACAATAATGTTACCAAGCACAACAATCAAAATATAACCGACGCCGGAGGACATTTCCGCAAGCGTAAATACTACCATCATCATTCCCGCATGAACCAGAACAAAAGCGCCGACGCGCAGGAACGACATAGTGTTCGTCACATAACTGAGCACCGTTTCAAATAATTCGAAAAAGCTCTGCATGAAAAATTCGACGGGCTTTTCTGGCTTCCAATTCGGCTCACGGTTAACCAGCTTTATAAGCGGTTCGCTGATAAAAAGCAGCAGCAGCGAGACGCAAAGCAGCACGATCAACACCGTATTGGGGACCAGCGGAAGATCCAGCAGCATCTGCACCGCAAAAAGGACCACAGACCCGTAGAACATCAGGCCTGCCGCGCCGTTCGCGCTGAACAGAGCCGAACCGACGTCCCTTTGTTTGCAGCACGAATAGATATTGATCAGCATTGCAACGACCACCAACGCGCAGCCAATGCCCACCGCGCTGAAAATGATGGTATTCATGGTGCCCGAAGCCGTAACCTCCACCGGCTTTTCGGTAAATCCAAGCGCACGGTACATTGGGTCCAGCACATGCTCAAACCCGAACACCGAGCCGAATACCAGGCCAAATACAGCGGAGGAAATCCCGCAGGGAACCAGAATGCGCCCAAGCTGCATTTTTTTCAGCCGCCACATCATCCAGCCGACGATTGAAAGGATCAATCCCTGCCCGACGTCACCGAACATAATGCCGAACAGCACCGTGTAAGTGATGGCCACCAGCGGCGTAGGGTCCACCTCGTTGTAGCTGGGCAGTCCGTAAAGATTGACAAAGAACTCAAACGGCTTAAACACCTTTGGGTTTTTCAATTTGACCGGCGGCGAATTGCGCAGCAGGCTTTCCGCTTTTTCCGTAGTATATTCCACGCTGGGGATCGCATCAAGCAGCGCAAAAAATTCATCCGTCTCGTTTTCGGGCACCCAACCGGTAAGAACAAAGTTATCGCCGTATTGAACGGCATATTTCTTTGTTTCTGCAATCAGCGACAGGCGCTCCAGTTCTCTTTCCGCACAAAGCGCGTTCTGGTATTCCGCAGTAAAATAAACCTCGATTTCGTCGTTCAGCGCGGCAAGCTGCGCTTCAAGCGCGGTTTGCTGCTCCTGCAGTTCCTCAATGGCGTGCTCCGGCGTTTTCACCGAGGCTGGCAGCCGGATCCGTTCAAAATAAAGGCTGGAAAAAATTCTGTCCACCTCCGCCGCATTTTCCAACGGAGCAAAATAAACGCCCCAGAAAAATTCCGGCGACGAGGTTGCGGGGAAAAACAGTACGTAAGGATTATCGTTATACGCCTTCAGCTTCTCCACGCTCTCCCGCGGCAAGCGGCCAAAACGCACCTTGATATACTGGCACTGGAGCATTTCATGAATATCTACATTTAAACCGACAAAATGATTCAGCTCTTCAATAGACCTTGCAACGGTTTCCTTTTCCTGCAAAAGCGCCTGCTGCCTGCTTCGAAAATCCATCATGGCGTTTGCGTAGCAGCCGGCATAATCCATCAGGTCGGCATTCTCCGGCAGCTGCCGGACCGCATT
>JAHZES010000078.1 GCA_019421725.1 Clostridiales bacterium
CGAACCCACGCGACCAGCTTGGAAGGCTGGAGTTCTACCATTGAACTACACCCGCGTTTCAAACGATGTTTCATATTTTATCATACGGAATTTATAATGTCAATACTTTTGTGTAAAGTTTTGCAGGCGTGTTTGTATGTCCTGTGGGATGAAAAAGAACCGATGTGCCGTTGAATTTGCATTGCTTCTTCAGCCGGAGTCATTCAGTCGACCTTTTTCCCGTTCCAGAAACGCCATGCTTCATAGTCGGTCATTATTGTGCCCGACACTCTTTTTCAGCGCTGATGATATGAAATAGCTTTTAGTTATGTTGAAAATAATAACCATAAAATTTCATGGAGCGCATGCTCCAATTTAATATTTTACAGAAAAACTGATGCTGCCGATGCCCGGGATAAAATAAATTGGAAAAAATCTAAAACAAATTTTACAAAAAAATTGAATTTTTTTTGGTTTTGACTATAATGAATAGTAGCTTGAAATATTGTACGGGCAGCCTGACGGAATGCTGTAAAAACGGGTTGTGCGCTGTGCGGCAGCGTGTCGGCAAAATGGATTGTCCGGATGGTGAAAAAGAGAGGTTATCAGATGAAACGATATACAATAGGCTTGGACTACGGGACGCTTTCGGTGCGGGCGCTGCTGCTCGATCTGCTGACAGGAGAAGAAAAAGCGGAATGTGTTTTTGAATACCCGCACGGTGTTCTGGAGAAGGCGCTGCCTTGCGGAACGGAGCTGCCGCCGGACTGGGCACTGCAGGTACCGCGGGATTATCTGCAGGGGCTTGCCGCCGTTGTGCGCGGCGTTCTGGAAAAATCGGGGGTGTCAGGGGCGGAGGTCGCAGGCATCGGCATCGATTTTACTGCCTGCACCATTTTGCCTACCGATGCCGAGGGAACGCCCTTGTGTGAAAGGCCGGAATTCGAATCCACGCCGAATGCATACTGTAAGCTCTGGAAGCACCACAGTGCGCAAATTTATGCCGACCGCATTGACGCTGTGGCAAAGCAGCGCGGAGAACCGTGGCTTTCACTTTATGGAGACAGGGTTTCAAGCGAGTGGATGTTTCCAAAAATTTTACAAACCGTGCAGGAGTCGCCGGAGGTCTACCGTGCGGCGGCATTTATTTTGGAAGCGGGGGACTGGATCGTTTGGAAACTGACAGGCGTTCAAGCACGCAGTGCCTGCGGCGCCGGATACAAGGCATTTTACCGCGACGGCAAGGGTTACCCCGAACCGGAATTTTTCCGCGCGCTGCACCCAATGCTGGAGGACGTGGTGCAGACAAAGCTCAACGCGCCGATAATTCCGGTTGGAAGCTGCGCGGGCGGGATCACCGCGGAGATGGCGGAACAGCTCGGGCTTTGCGAAGGAACGCCCGTGGCCGCAGCGGTGATCGACGCGCATGCGTCGGTTCCCGCCAGCGGAATTTGCGATCCGGGCAGTATGCTGGTGATCATGGGAACCTCGTCGTGCCACATGCTTCTTTCAAAAGAGGAGTGCGGAATTCCGGGCGTTTGCGGCATTGTAAAGGATGGAATTATCCCGGGGCTTTTTGCGTACGAGGCCGGTCAGACCTGTGTTGGAGATTCCTTTTCGTGGTTCGTGCACAATGGGATTCCGTCGGATTATGAAAAGGAGGCCGAGCAGCGCGGTGTAAGCATTCACCGTCTGATGAGGGAGAGGGCATGCGTACTGCAGCCGGGAGAAAGCGGGCTGATTGCATTGGACTGGTTTAACGGAGCCCGCAGCCCCTGGATGGATTCAGAATTGAGCGGGACCATAGTCGGAATGACGATCGCCACGCGCCCGGAGGAAATTTACCGCGCTCTGCTTGAATCTACCGCGTTCGGGACCCGGCGCATTATCGACCAGTTTGTTCGGGCAGGTGTTCCTGTCCAAAAGCTGTGCGCTGCCGGAGGGATACCGATGAAGGATTCGTTGATTATGCAGATTTATGCCGATGTGTGCAACCGGGAGATCACCGTGGCGGGCAGCGGGCAGTCCGGTGCGTTTGGCAGCGCGATTTATGCGGCTGCCGCGGCGGGAATCGGCGGCGTGGCTGAGCTTTCGGCACGGTTAGGAAGGCTCAGCGGAACCGTTTACCGCCCTATTCCGGAAAACGTTCGTCGTTACGAGGCGCTGTATGCCGAGTATTGCCGTCTTTCTGAGTTCTTTGGCAGGGAGAATGATACGATGCACCGGCTGCGCGCCATGAAAAACGGCTGTTTTTGACGGGGCATGCAAACAGTCGGCCGTATTTTTGCACGAAAATTGCGGCGGATCAAGTTCCTGCCCACCGCAATTGACAATATCCGTTTGTGAATTTATAATAGAAGGGATATTTGAAAAGGCCGTGGACCGTTTGTCCGGCTGAAAGGAACACGGGAAAAACTGAAATTGAGTTCGCTGCGCATTCCTGAAAAAATGCTCAACTGGCTGGAAATTTGTCTGAAGCAAAACAGAAAGAAGGATAAAGTGTATGACAGAGGAAGAAAAAATATTTGCGGGGCAGCTTTTTTGCCCGGGAGATAACGACCTGCGCGCCATGAAGCTGCGTTCGCACAACCTTTGCGCCGATTATAACCGGACGTATGAGGACGAAACAGAAAAAAGGCAGAAGCTGTTGGAACAGATCGTCGGAGAAATGGGAGAAGGCAGCTTTTTGCAGGGACCGATCTTTTTCCATTACGGCAGTCACACACGGATCGGAAAACGGTTTTTCGGAAATTACAATCTGACCATTCAGGATGATGCTATGGTAACCATCGGCGATGATTGCAATTTTGGCCCAAACGTTACGATCGTGACGCCGGTGCATCCGATGCTGCCCGATGAGCGCTTCCGGATGCTGGATGCAGAAGGGAATAAAAAACGCTTTTGTTATGCAAAACCGGTGAAGATCGGAAACGATTGCTGGTTTGGCGCCAATGTGGTGGTTTGCTCCGGCGTTACCATCGGCGATGGCTGCGTGATCGGCGCCGGCAGCGTCGTGGTAAAGGATATTCCGGCACACACGTTTGCCGGCGGTAATCCGTGCCGTGTCATTCGTGAGCTGAGCGAGAAGGACAGTATGAAATATAAACCGGAAATACTGGCGGATAACCGCGTTATCGAACCGTAAGGGAATAACCGGCGGCTGTTTGGCAGGGGCCGGCTTTTATTTGGCGAGGGTCCGTAATAAAAGGCGGTCCGCCCAAGAATAGCGGCGGATGAAAGGAGTGTTTTTTCATGCATTTGCAGGAGTCCGGAGAGATGTATCTGGAGACCATATTGATTTTGTCGCAGAAAAACAAAATGGTTCGATCTTTGGATGTCGCCGAGTATATGGGTTATTCCAAACCCAGCGTCAGCCGCGCTATCGGCTTGCTGAAAAGCGGCGGTTATGTTGTTATGGACGGAGACGGCTCTCTCTTTTTAACCGACGAAGGGCAGAAGACCGCTGCAAAGATCTACGAGAGGCATACCATGCTGACAAAGTTCCTCGTCCGTTTGGGCGTGGATGAAAAAACAGCGATGGAGGATGCGTGTAAGATGGAGCACGACATCAGCGACCAGACGTTTGCGGCAATCAAACGTCATGCGGCTTCGGCAGAGGATTGACCATTTGCCCGCTGGAGCATAAAATCGGAAAAAAGCCTTTGCATCCAAAGCGCAGAAGCGGATGCAGAGGCTTTTCTGTTAAAAAGCGCCCGCTGCGGTCAAACCGCAGCGGGCGTTTTCACAACGGAAAAACCAAAAGAAGGTCACACCTCAGGCTTTTCTTTTTCAACAACGGCAATACCAAGCTCGGTAAGCTGAGCGGCATCCACAGACGCAGGCGCAGCCGTCATCAGTTCGCTGGCGTTCTGCACCTTCGGAAAGGCGATTACATCGCGCAGACTGTCGCACGCAAGCAGCTGCATTACCAGGCGGTCAAGCCCCAGCCCCATACCTCCGTGCGGCGGAGCTCCGTAACGGAAGGCATCGAGCAGATAGCCGAACTTTGCATATGCTTCTTCGTCCGAAAGACCAAGCAGCTCAAAGATCCGGCTTTGCAGTTCCGGATTTGTAATACGGATGGAACCGCTGGCCAGCTCGATTCCGTTAAGGACCAGATCGTAACACTGCGCACGGACGTTAGCCTTATCGCTTTCCAGATACGGCAGGCATTCCTGCAGCGGGGCAGTGAACGGGTGGTGCATGGCGACGAACTGTCCCAACTCCTCGTCATAATCAAAGAACGGAAATTCAACGATCCACAGCAGGTTGTATTTGCCTTGCGGGATCAGGTTAAGCTTTTTGGCCAACTCCATGCGCAGCTGACCCAGCTGCGGCAGCACGTGGCTTGTTTTGGTGTCTGCAATAATCAGCACAACATCGCCGGTTTCGGCGTCGGCGCGTTGCAGAATCGCCTGCATTTCCTCTTCCTTCATAAATTTTGCAAACGAAGAGGTGATTCCGTCCGGCGTCAGGCGAACCCAGGCGAGGCCCTTGCCGCCGATGCCCTTTATCATTTCGGTGAGCTTGTCGATTTCTTTGCGCGTTAATGTAGAAACGGCGTTTTTGGCGGTGATGCCGCGGACACTGCCGCCACCGGCGACGGCGTTGGAGAATACGGAAAATCCGCTTTCGCGAACAAGATCGCTCAGGTCGTAAATTTCCATGCCGTAGCGTGTATCCGGTTTATCAGAACCGTAACGCTCCATTGCTTCGCGGTAGGTCAGGCGGGGCAGCGGCAGGGGTAGTTCGATACCGAGCGCTTCTTTAAACACGCGCTGCATAAAGCCTTCGCCGATCTTCAAAACGTCTTCCATTTCGACAAACGACATTTCAAGGTCGATCTGCGTAAATTCCGGCTGACGGTCGGCGCGAAGGTCTTCGTCGCGGAAGCAGCGGGCGATCTGCATATAACGGTCGAATCCTGCGACCATGGAAAGCTGCTTGTAAAGCTGCGGCGACTGCGGAAGCGCGTAAAAGCTGCCCTTATGGATACGGCTCGGAACAAGGAAATCGCGCGCACCTTCCGGCGTGGATCGGATCAGCATCGGGGTCTCAATTTCAATAAAGCCCTGCTCATCAAAGTAATCACGGGTGATTTTTGCAACCTTGTGGCGGAAAAGAATATTTTTCATCAGTTCCGGGCGGCGAAGATCAAGGTAGCGGTATTTCAAACGGGTCGCCTCGGCGGTGGCGCAGTGATCGACAATTTCAAACGGAGGTGTTTCCGCCTCGCCAAGAACACGAAGCTCAACAACGGCAACCTCAATTTCCCCCGTCGGGATCTCCAGGTTTTTTGAAGAGCGTTCCCGTACGACGCCGCGCGCGGAGAGGACAAATTCCGAACGCGCCGCAGAGGCTTTGTTGAACACCGAGCGGTCGGTCAGTTCGTCAAAGGCAAGCTGTACAATACCCGTACGGTCGCGCAGATCAATAAAAATCAGCTGACCGAGGTTGCGCTGCCGCTGTACCCAGCCGCAAACGACCACTTCGCGGTTTGCGTCGCTTATACGAAGCTCTCCGCAGTAATTTGTCCGTTTCATACCAGTCATAAATTCCGGCATTTTTGATTCATCCTTTCATCCTTACCGGCTTACCTTAGCCGACAGGCAGCATTCTTATTCTTCCGACCGCATTTTTCCCAGCAGGGCCGCTGCTTCGTCCCCCATGCCGCCAAGGTCGGCAATGTCGTCCAGCACGCCGGCAAAGCGGGCGTCATACAAACTGGAAAGCAAATCGCTGAATCTGATTTCGCGCTGTTCGCCGGTCGCCATATTTTTCAGCTTTGCTGCGCCGGCCTCCAATTCGCTGTCCCCGATCACCATGGTAAATTTAGCTCCGATTTTATCGGCATATTTCATCTGGGCCTTCAGGCTGCGCCCGTTCAGGTCACATTCCGCAGAAAAACCTTCCGTACGCACCTTCTGCAGCAGCGCAAAAACCTCACGCTGCGCGTTTTTGCCGAGCGCCACAAGGTAAAGATCGCAGGGCTCCTCTTCGGGCAGTTCCACCTGCTGCGCTTCCAGCAGAAGCAGCAGACGTTCCATGCCGAACGCAAAGCCCAAAGACGGCGTGTGCGCGCCGCCAAGCTCATCAATCAGGCCGTCGTAGCGTCCGCCGCCGCAAACGGTCCCCTGAGCGCCGATCTGCGTGGAAACAAATTCAAAAACCGTTCGGGTGTAATAGTCCAGTCCGCGCACAATGGTCGGGTTGACGGCAAAGGAAACTCCCGCAGCCGTCAGGTAGCTCTGCACGGCGTCAAAATGCGCGCGGCAATCGCTGCAGAGGTAATCGATCATTTTGGGCGCGTCGGCGGCAATCTTGGCGCAAATCGGGCTTTTGCAGTCCAGAATGCGCATCGGGTTGCGCTCCAGCCGTTCCTGGCAGGTTTCGCAAAGCTCGCTGCGGTGTGCGGAAAAATATTCGCGCAGAGCCTTGTGGTATTCCGCGCGGCAGGTCGGGCAGCCGATGGAGTTGATCTGCAGCTCCAGCCTGGTCACACCGAGCGAATCGAATATGGAATTTGCAAGGCAGATGATCTCTGCGTCCGCGGCAGGCTCCGAAGCGCCGAAGCACTCTACGCCGAACTGATGAAATTCGCGCAGACGGCCCGCCTGCGGCTTTTCATAACGGTAGCAGCTTGTCTGATACCATACTTTTACCGGCAGACCGTCGTTGTAAAGCGCGTGCTCCACCATGGCGCGCGCAGCGCCCGCAGTGCCTTCCGGGCGAAGCGTGATGGAGCGGCCGCCCTTATCGCTGAAGGTGTACATTTCTTTCTGGACTACATCGGTAGTATCGCCGACAGAGCGAAGAAACAGCTCGGTATGCTCAAAAACCGGCGTGCGGATCTCATGAAAGCCGTAATGTGACGCCGTTTCGCGTGCAACGCGTTCTACGGTTTGCCACTTGCTGCTTTCTTTTGGGGTAACGTCTTGTGTGCCGCGCGGGGCTTTTGTCAATAATGCCATCGTTCCTGTCCATCCTTTCGCAAAACCGGGGGTTTAAACCGTTTTTTTCGGGCTGTGTTTGCTTTTCATTTCATTATAGCAAATCTGCCCGGCTTGTTCAATCATTTTTAACAGGTAGAAAGCAAAAAAATGCAAATTCACGGGAATTGCGTGACGGATAGATAAAGCGGCGGCGGGTGAGGGTCGGCGAATGAAAAAGGTATGGGTTTTCGGTTGACAAACCACGGCTCCGGCGGTAACATTGGATTCAGATATCAAAGCGGTTTTCGGCTCAGGGGTTCTGCATTTGCAGAGCAGAGGAATCTGTTAAAATCAAATTTTTATTCAGGAGAGGGTGTCGTCAATGATTCGGGTTACGGTCTGGAATGAAAACATTCACGAAAAAGAAATGCCGGAGGTGGCGCGGGTTTATCCGCAGGGGATTCACGGTGCAATTGCACAGGCGGTCGGCGTGCTGGATGATGTCACTGTGCGCACAGTGACGATGGATATGCCGGAGCACGGGCTGACGCAGGAGGTACTGGACCAGACAGACGTTCTGTTCTGGTGGGCGCATTGTGCGCACGGTCGGGTTTCCGACGAAGTGGCGGAGCGTGTGGCGAAGAATGTCTTGAACGGTATGGGGCTGGTGGTGCTTCACTCCGCCCATAACTCTAAACCGTTTTTGAAGCTGCTTGGTACAAGCGGAAGCCTGAAATGGCGGGAGATCGGAGAAAAAGAGCGCATTTGGACGGTCGATCCCTCGCACCCGATTGCGCAGGGGCTGGACGAGCATTTTGAACTGTCCCACGAGGAAATGTACGGCGAGCCGTTTGGAATTCCGCAGCCGGATGAGCTGGTGTTTTTAAGCTGGTTTGCCGGCGGCGAGGTTTTCCGCAGCGGCTGCTGCTTCCGCCGCGGGATGGGGAAAATTTTTTATTTTCGTCCAGGTCATGAAACGTTCCCCACGTATTTTGACCCCAACGTTGTTCGGATCCTGCAGAATGCCGCCCGTTGGGCAGCGCCGCAGAAACGGATTTCAGGCTTTACCTGTCAGCAGGTGGAGCCGCTGGAGGAAATCTGAATCGATGTCCGAAGCGATAAGGAAAGCGAGGAGGCCATATTATGAACCAGAACTTCTTTTTCGGTAAAGCCGAATGGCTGTGCGCCCAGAAGGAGTCCGAAGGAATTCCGTCCCTTTCGGTATTGCGCGGTCATTTTACGGTGAATCGCGTCAAAAAGGCAGTGCTCTCCGTATTGGGACTCGGTTTTTTCCGTTGTTATCTCAACGGAGAGGAAATCACAAAAGATCGTTTTTTACCGCTTTCAACAGATTACGAGCCGCGTGAGAACCATCCGGCAGGGGAAAGGCTGACGGGACATCGGATCTATGTTCCCCAATATGATGTTACGGAGTTTCTCCGGGAAGGGGAAAATGTGCTTGCGCTGCATTTCGGCGGAGGATGGTACACGTTTGACGGCGAGAGTTACGGTGATCCAAAAGCGATTTACCGCCTGGTTGTGGAGACGGAGGACGGAACAACAGAGTTTTGCTCCTCCACGAAGGATAAAATCGGAGCAAGCTTTGTTCGGGACTATTATTTTACACAATATGAACAGCAGGATTACACCGCCTTTGACGAAAAGGCTCTGATGGCAGATTTTGACGACAGGCTTTGGAGCTTTGCTCAAAGAGCCAAGCCGCTGCAGACGGAATATCTGGTCTCCGACTGTCCGGCAGACCGTGAGGGAAAGCTGAAGCCGGTAAGATGCATTACAAAAGCGGACGGCGGAACGTATTACGACACCGGAAGCAACTGCTCGGCGCTGCCTGTTTTCCGGATCACGGCGAAAAAAGGGGAAACGGTCACCGTTTTGTTTTCCGAGGAGTGCGCTCCGGACGGAACGCTTGACATGAATTTTCATCACGGGCAGCGTTTTTCGTTGGTATCGGACGGGAAGGAGCGAACGGTTCAGCCCATGTTCACATGGTTTGCGTTTCGCTACTTTGCGGTCTTTGGTGCGGCGGAGCCGATGGGCATACGGGAGGTGCATTCCGATGTTCGGGTATCATCAGAATTT
>JAHZES010000079.1 GCA_019421725.1 Clostridiales bacterium
AGCCGTATCATATCACAGCACGAAACGTGCGTCTTGCCATTTTAATATTTTATCGTGTCACTTATTGCTCCGTTTTATCCGCGCTCCGCTGTTTTAAATATTGCAGAAGCTCCGCCTTTTTGTTGGGTACCCGGTCCCTTATTACGGCGTCTAACGCGGCATTCAGCAGCATTCCAGTCTCTTTTCCTTCCCCGGAAAGATCGCTCCCCTTCAGCGCAAGCTGGGACAGCCTGATACAATCACCGCGTGCCAGAATTTCTTGTTTCATCTGATCTGCGGCAGCGACGTCTTCACGCCCCTCGGCACGCAGTAAGGCAAGCTGAGCCGAAAACAGCTCTTCCCCGTTCCGGCCAAGCAGCCGGCGAATCTCCGGCAATTCAGCAGAATACGGAAGCTCCGTTTCGATCAAGGCGCACACCCGAAGAATCATCTTATTCTCCGCGTGAAGCCTTCGCAGCGCTCTTTTTGCAATCTCCGCCTGTTCCGCCGCTCCAAGCCCCGGCACTGCGCGAAACAGCAGCGCCGTGCGCAGGTACTTTTCCCGCGGGGCGCTGCAAACGCGTGCTACCGCCCGCCGCCAGGCCGCCGGGTTTTCCAGCAAAGGCCACAGCTCCTCCAAAAACACCTTAAAAACCTGCGGAAAGGCGCAAAGAACCTCTTCGGCCCCACTTCCGCAAAGCAGCTTGTTCCATTCCACCAAAATCCGTTCCACGGCAATGGTTCTCAGCGTACCGGCACACGACAGAACTGCTGCCGCCGTATCGGCTTCCACCGAAAACATAAGTGTGGAGGCAAAACGCAGCGCGCGCAGAATGCGCAGCGCATCCTCATGAAAACGGCGCTGCGGACTGCCGACACAGCGAATGGTTCGGCGAACAATATCCTCCTGTCCGCCAAAATCATCCCGAAGACCCTCCTGTTCGCAAAACGCCATCGCGTTAACGGTAAAATCCCGCCGCGCAAGATCCTCGTGCAGGCTACGCGTAAACGTTACAAAATCCGGGTGGCGGCCGTCGGAATAGGTTCCGTCCACACGATAGGTGGTCACCTCTACCGGTTTGCCGCCGGAAATAACCGTCACCGTTCCGTGTGCGATCCCCGTTTCAATCACGCGATATTCCTCAAAGCAGCGCTTGATCTCCTCCGGAAGCGCAGAAGTGGTCACATCCCAATCCTGCGGAATGCGGTCAAGAAGGGTGTCCCGCACACAACCTCCGACCGCCCACGCCTCAAATCCGTTTTCCTGCAGCCGGCAAAGCACTTCCCGTGCAAAGTTCGGTATACAGACTTTCATCGCACAGATCCACCTTTCTGCAAAGCAAGCGGATTCCACACCCGAGCCGGACAAAAATCAGGACGCAAAAATAGAATTTCCCTGTGCGTCGATTGCCACGATCAGCGGAAAATTTTCGACCTGCAGCCGCTTTACCGATTCGCAGCCGAGATCCTCAAACGCGATCACCTCACAGCTTTTCACAGCCTTGGCTGCCAGTGCGCCCGCCCCACCGATCGCGCAAAGATAAACCGCTCCGCTGCGTTTCATCGCCTCAATAACCGCCTGCGAACGGTTTCCTTTGCCGATCATCACGCTCAGCCCAAGATCCAGCAATCTCGGCGCAAAGGGATCCATCCTTCCGGACGTTGTAGGACCGCAGGAACCGATCGGCATCCCCTCCGGCGCGGGAGTGGGGCCGGCATAATAAATTGCAGCTCCCTTAACCGGAAACGGCAGCTCTTTCCCTTCGTCAAGCAGCATCATCATGCGCTTGTGGGCCGCATCCCGCGCAGTATAAACCGTGCCGGAAAGCAGGATCATTTCACCCGCCCTCAATGTTTTTGCTTCCTCCGCTGCGTTGGCAACGTCAAATTTTCTGCGTTCCATAAAAATTCGCCCTTTCCTCTTTTGACCGCCGTTCTTTGCGGCAAAACAACGATCGCTTTTATTCTTCCGGCTGTACCTGTACCTTTTCCAGCGGCTGCGCAAAACCGTCCAGCTTTTCGTAAAGGCTCTGCAGACGCATTTCTCTCGCCTGCTCCTCTTCCTTTTCCCTGGATACCTGCAACCTGTGCGCTTCGGCAGCCGCCCGCTCCAGAGCGGCCATTTTCTCCGCCTCTGCTCTTGCGGCCATTTCCGCAGCACGAGCCTCGGCTTCAATGCGACGCCTCTCCAAAAGCTGCTCCGCTTCCTGCTTTCGCTGCTGCTCTCTTAAAAGCGCAACCGCCGTTTTTTTAGCTTCTTCGCGGCGTTTTTGCTCCAGGCGCTCCTCATACCGCGGACGCAGCCGCTCCAGAAATGCCTGCGCACCCTCTGCCGCCTGTTCGGCCTGCCGCCTTTTTCTTTCGTCCTCTTTCCGCGGCCGATACGCAGATTCACCGCAGAGCTTCGGGCAGCAGCGCTCCGCCCTTTGCTGCGGCAAAGGAGCTTCTCCCAACTGCAGAATATTCTTTTGCAGCTGCTCACAGCGCCGCAAAAGCAATTGCGCGTCGCTGCAATTTTCTTCCATCCCGTATCATCCTCTCGCAGCCCTCGTCCCGGGCGAAAAGCCTCAACATTCCCGCCGACAGCAAAATTTCAACAATTATATTGTACCGCAAAGCCGCCTGTTTTTCAATTGTCACTTTTCTGTGCGAAAGGCTTGCAAAACAGTGATACAGTGATACGCCCTGTCCGTGAGCCAAACCAACAAACCGGAATCTGTCACCCATTTCTTACTTTTGTCTGACGCAAAGCTGAATGACTGAAACAATATGCTCAATGCTTTCTTTGCAATCGTCCTCCGAACCTTCGTTGAAGACCGCCTGCAACGCCCTCTTCACGGCTTATTTCTCGCTGATTTCCCTGGCAAGCTCCATGATCTCAAAGGCATATTTCTTCTTCCCGTTCTCAAGCATGCGCTTATAGATCGGATAGTTAATACCCATTCCGGCCAACCCCAGCACTCCAATGATAATGCCCAAGACGAAAGAACCGGCGGTCCCCCCTCCGATTTGTCCCATTGCAAGGCACATTCCCGTACCGAAAACGAGGGCAGAAAGAATCCCGACGCTGTAAGTAAAAACGGTAGCGGGGAGCTTGGCTTTCGCATCCAGCTTGCGAAGGGCGATCACCTTAGAGGTGTCCTTGGGTGCGTATTCGTTGGCGATTTGTTCTGCATAAATCTTATCTGTGTTCATGGCTTGCTGCCTCCTTCATTTGATGGTTTTATTATACCGTTAAAGGAAGGCAAACTGAACGACACAGACAGTTGCTTGTGTTGATTTCAGATTCCAAAAGACGCCGGAAGGCGTTTAATTCAACGCCGGACCGTGCTGCGCAAACATTCTTTGAACCTGTGCACGCAGCAGACGGTGTTCCGGCAGGGCAAGCTCCGGGTCTCGCTGCACAATATCCTGCGCCGCCTGCTGCGCTTGACGAAGCAGCTGCATATCCGCCTGCAAGTCTGCCACCTGTAACGCAGGCAGGCCGTGCTGTCTGGCGCCGAAAAAATCGCCGGGGCCCCGCAGACGAAGATCTTCCTCCGCGATCCGGAAACCGTCTCCTGTTTCTGTCATCACACGCAGACGTTGCAAAGTTTCTTCGTTTTTTGCATCGGAAATTAAAATACAGCAGGACTTTTGAGAACCGCGGCCAACACGTCCCCGAAGCTGGTGTAGCTGTGACAGTCCAAACCGCTCCGCATTCTCGACCACCAGTACCGTAGCATTCGGCACATCCACCCCAACCTCAATTACCGTAGTTGAAACCAGCACCTGCAGCTCGCCCGCCGCAAAACGGCGCATTACAGTATCCTTTTCCTGTGCCTTCATTCGCCCATGCAGCAGCCCGACGCAACAGCCGTTAAGCATTCCCTGCGAAAGCTCGGCGCAATAGGCCTGCGCGGATTTCAGCGCCGGAGCCTGTTCGCTTTCTTCTACAAGCGGACAAACCACGTAAGCCTGCTCTCCCTGCTGCAGATGACGGCGCAAAAAGGCAAAAGCCCGTTCTCTCTTTTTGCTGTCAACGAGAAACGTATCCACCTTCTGACGCCCGGGAGGCAGCTCATCGAGAACAGAAACATCCAGATCTCCGTAGATCATCAGCGCCAGCGTACGTGGGATCGGCGTTGCAGACATGACCAGCAGGTGCGGATGATTGCCCTTGTGCGCCAGCGCGGCCCGCTGTGCCACACCGAACCGATGCTGTTCGTCTGTAATGACCAACCCAAGCCTTTGAAAATGCACCGGATCGGAAAGCAGGGCATGAGTTCCAATGGCTACCGCAGCCTCTCCCGATTCCAGCCTGCCGCAGCAAAGTCTTTTTTCCTCGGCGGAAAGCGACCCGGTCAACAGCACACAGGAAATTCCCGCCGGCTCCAGCAACGCGGACAGCGTCCGAAAATGCTGCGCCGCCAGGATCTCAGTCGGCGCCATCAGCGCGCATTGACCTCCGTTTTTTGCTACCGTATAGCAAAGCGCTGCGGCAACCGCCGTTTTACCGGAGCCGACATCTCCCTGTATCAGCCGGCTCATCGGCCGCTCGCCGCACAAGTCCTCCATCGCTTCGTGAACAGCGCGGCGCTGGGCTCCGGTAGGGCAAAACGGCAATCGCGCAAAAAACTCCTCGCTGCAGTCCCTCTGCACCGCAAATCCCGCACAGCCGCGCGCGCCGCTTTTTGCTGCAAAAAGCCCCAGTTGCAATTCCAACAGCTCTTCAAACGCAAGCCTTCTTCGCGCCTCCTTCAGCGCCTCGAAACCGGAAGGCTGGTGAACCTGAACAATTGCGTCCCTCAGCGGGCACAGGCCATATTCTTTACACAGTGACGGCGGCAGTGGATCTCTTACCGACTCCGGAAGCATGCTGAGCGCCTGTTCCACCGCAGAGGAGATCATCCGCAGCGAAAGGCCCTCTGTCTGCGGATAAACCGCGCGGATCCCCGTTGCCTGCTCCTCCGGCAAAAAAACAGGGGAGCTCATGGTTCGGCGCGTCAGTGTACCTTCCGCTTTGCCGCGAAACAGAAAGGCCTTCCCCTGCTGCAGTGCACGTGCACCAAACGGATTATTGAACAACGTGACTTCGAGATCGGTTTCCCCGTCAGTCACCGTCAGCTTGTACAGCGTCATTCCTTTGCGGATGCGGTGCTCCACCGGGGCACGAACCACCGTTGCCCGAATTACGCAGATCTCCCCAAACGGAGCTGCCGCAATCGGGACCGGATGGCCCCAGTCTTCGTAAGCACGCGGATAAAAACGCAGAAGAGCGCCGACGGTCGGCGCGCCGAGCTTTCGAAAAAGCCCCGCGCGCCGTTCGCCAACGCCCTTTAAATTTTGAATATCAAGATTGGACAGGGAAGCCATCCGTACAACCATCTTTTCTCACGGGAATCTACGCAGAAGCATCTCTGCGGTTATTCCACCGAAATGATATAGTAGTAAACAGGCTGACCGCCTTTCACAAGCGTTACCTCCACATGAGAACCCAGCTTGCTTTCGATTGCGTGAAGCAATTCCTCAGCCTGCACATCGGAGATATCTTCACCGTAAATTACCGTAACAAACATGGCGTCACGGCCAGCCATATTTTTTGTCAGCTTTAAGGCAGCCTTATTGATATCCTTTTCGGCAAACATCAGCTTGCCGTCCTGCAGCGCAAGAATTTCGCCTTCTTTAATCTTAAATCCGCCAAACTCGGAATCTCTTGCAGCAAAGGTGACCTGCCCCGTCAAAACACGACCGGCAGCCGCCATCATTTCGTCCGCATTCTGCTCCGGCGCAGCGTCCGGATTAAAGGCCAGCATAGCGGAAAGCCCCTGAGGCACTGTACGAGTCGGCAGCACGATCACACGGCGTTCCGGACACAACGCAACCGACTGCTCCGCAGCCATAATAATATTTTTATTGTTCGGCAGCACAAACACCGTCGTTGCCGCCGTTGCTTTAATCGCCGCAACAATGTCTTCCGTGCTGGGATTCATCGTCTGACCACCGCTCACCACATGGGAACAGCCCAGATCGGTAAACAGCGTACGCAGTCCATCACCTGCGGCAACTGCAACAAAACCGACTCCGTCCTCCGGATCGACCGGCTCCAGCTTTTCCGGCTGTACGGTTTCCGCCTTTTTCTGTTCGTTTTCCTCCGCAGCCTTGCGGTGCTGCTCCTTCATATTTTCAATTTTGACTGTGAGCAGCTGACCGTATGCCAGACCGGCCTCCAGCGCATTGCCCGGAGCCTCGGTATGAACATGCACCTTTATGATCTCGTCATCGTCTACAACGAGCACGCAATCGCCGATCGTTTCCAGGAACGCGCGCAGCTTCTGCGGTTCCGTGTCAATTTCCGGATTACGCCCAACAATAAATTCGGTACAATAGGTAAAATTGATCTCCTGATCGAACTCCGCTGCGGCGTTACGGAAGAAATCGTCGCTCTGGGTATCCGCCGCCTGATACTCTACCACGATACCGTCACGGAACACCGAAAGCATTCCGTTCAAAATGATCGTCAGACCCTTTCCTCCGGCATCCACAACGCCGGCCTTTTTCAGCACCGGGAGCAACTCTGGCGTAGTCGCCAACGCTTCGGCAGCACCTTCGCACATAGCGGCCCAAACAAAAACCGCGTCGTCGTTTTCTTCCGCTGCAGCCTTGCCTTTTTCTGCCGCAACGCGTGCGACTGTCAGGATCGTCCCCTCCGTCGGCTTCATCACCGCTTTGTAAGCAGCTTCAACACCAAGCTCCAACGCGTCAACAAAATCCTTGCCTGAGATCTCCTGCTTTCCCGTAAGCCCCTTGGAAAAACCGCGGAACAGCAGAGAAAGGATTACGCCGGAATTGCCGCGGGCGCCGCGCAGAAGCGCAGAAGCCGCCGTGGCAGCAACCTTTTCCGCCGACTCGGCGCCAAGCTTTTGCAGCTCGCCAGCCGCCGACATCATAGTCATCGACATGTTCGTTCCGGTATCTCCGTCCGGCACCGGAAAGATATTCAATTCGTCTACAGCAGTTTTATTTTTTGCAATAGCATTCGCGCCGGAAATCAGCGCGTCACGAAGCTGCTCTCCTGTAACCACAGTCTGCACTCTCCTTACTCCACCCGGCCAACGATATTCGCGTTTTTTCTATTCTGCCCGTGCGGAACCAAAATATTTTCTTAATTTGAAACATTCCTGCCGCGTTTCATGCGGTACCTTTCTATAATATACATAAAATCGGCGCAAAAGTCAAATATCTGGCAGAAAAAAGTTGCTTTCCTCTGCATCGCCGTAGTGTTTTCGTTTTTTTGAGCGGAAAAGCGCTTGCAGCAACGGTCGCACAAAAAAACGGAACCGCGCAAACGGTTCCGGAAGCATTATCTCGGTTCAATAATCAGTTTTATTGCAGTTCGCTCTTCACCCGCAATTTCCACACTGGTAAACGCCGGAATACAGATCAGATTGATTCCCGCAACGGCCAAAAAGCCCCTTGCAATCGCGGTCGCTTTCAGCGCCTGGTTGGCTGCTCCGGCACCGACTGCCTGCACCTCGACTGCGCCCTGTTCACGAATAACTCCGGCGATTGCGCCGGCGACCGAGTTTGGAAGGGAGTGAGACGACACTTTGAGCACTTCCATCTTGACACCTCCAGATTGTTGCTGTAATGTTTTGAATCCAAGCGTAAAAGTTTCTGCAATTATAGTATACAAAACCATTTTGTAAAATACAAGCAAAAAATCTGTTATGTTTAATTTTTTTATACTTGACAACGATTTTCTGTCCAAGTTTACTTGACCGATACCCCTTACCATGGTAAACTAATATTGTTTACACCTTCAGCAACGAAAAGCGGCTTTCCCCTGTCGAAAAGCTTTGTCGTTGCCAAAATCCATTTCCAATAAGGAGGCGCACCATGCAGGCACCTTATCAAAGGATCCTCCTGATCGGCTGCGGAGGAAGCGGAAAATCGACATTGGCGCGGCGGCTCGGAGAGAAAACGGGACTCCCCGTCGTTCATCTTGACCAGCTTTTCTGGCTGCCCGGCTGGCGCGAACGCTCCCGCGAGGAATTTGATGCAGCTTTAGATCAATGGCTGCAGCAGGACCGTTGGATCATCGACGGGAATTATGACCGCACTCTGCCTAAACGGTTACAACGGTGCGACGCGGTAATCTGGCTTGACTTTTCCCGCCGGACATGCCTTTGCGGCGTGATTCGCCGTGTTCTGAACAACCGCGGAAAAACACGGGCAGACATGGCTGCCGGCTGCCCGGAACGCTTTGATGCAGCGTTTATGAAATGGATCTGGAATTTTAACCGGGACCACCGCGAGAAGTATCGCGCTATGCTTTTCGGCACTGACGCCGCAGTTTTCACACTGCGCCACCGCAGGGAAATCGAACCTCTGCTGCAGTTGCTTTCACACTGCGGCAAGTCATGATTTTTTGTCCTTTGTTTTCTGTAAGTTTTAACAGCTCTCCGCGAGACGCTCATTGGAAAAACACCGCTGCCGTCCTTTGGGTAACGCGAGCGCGCAATCGTCAGATATTCATGCAGTTCAGAATGTGTTTTCCGGGAGGAAAACATAAATTTTTTGTTCCGCCTTCGGCGTTGAAGCCTGCCGCAACCGCAATTGCTTCCAACAGGGTCGACTTACCCGATCCGTTCTCTCCGACAAAGAAGGTGACGTCCGATGAAAAAATCATCCCACCGTTTTCCGCCAGTTTCCGCACCGCTGGCAGGGACGAAAAATACTTTCCCGCAGGTAGCGCTTTTTTCAAAAAGATGCGTTCCGCATATTTCCCATCCATACCGTTCACCGGATATCAAAACGTTC
>JAHZES010000008.1:0-4708 GCA_019421725.1 Clostridiales bacterium
ATCAACCGTAAAGTAGCCGGCCTCTCCGTCGGCTTTGGTGGCCGAGGTGTATTCCTTCGGGTTGGTGCTTCCCTTAAGGAAATTGTAATAAATTTCAATTCTGTCTGCACCGGCAGTGGAAACATGGTAATCGGTCACTTCGATAAAGTAATACAAAAAGTCCTTATCGTGTGCAAACGAATAGCTTGCCGAGGTCATTTCTTCCTTCGGCAGCGTTACCTTGTTATCGCTGTTTGCCCAGGTAACGGTTCCCACAGTGGACTGCTCGTACACCGCGTCCTTTTCTCCGTCGACCGTGACCTCGCCGAAGGCAGCGCGTTCGCGGTTGGAGACTGCGTCACGGCGGATTTCTCCCTGACCGACATTCAGCTCTACATAGATTCCGAAATGGTCGGACGCCGCCAGACGCGGGTTGTCCCGGTCGCCCTCGCGCAAAACCTTATAGGAGCGGACGTCCAATGTATCGATCGAAGCAAACAGATGATCGATCGCAAGGCCGCTGTCATAATCGCTCAGGTCTTCGGCGATCATGAGATCGCCGCTGATCAGCGTTGCGCCCTCGTTGACCACATGATCTTCCGGAGCGCAATACAGGGAATCCTGCATATTCACGTTGGCCCAATCCGTGGACACCATCAGCTCATAGGCATCCGTCATACGGTTGCTGTTAAAATCACCGGTAGGAACGATTCCAAGATCGCTGTAGCCCTTTTCTGCGCGGAAGCCTTCCATCTTCTCGCGAATTACGCGCATACCGTTCGTTCTTGCTTCTTCGCTGACATGATCCAGATGCGTATTAAAATGCGCATACATCACGCCGGTGGTTTTGTTTCTGAAAATTGCCCAGGTGCACACGCGCTCTTCCGCCGCGTCCGACTGTTTGGAGGGGACGTCCGGCGTTGCGGAAAGCCAAAACACACCGGAATCCACCAGATCCAACCGGTCTTGCCGGTAATAGATCGGGTCGGTAAATCGCTGCGTTGCCGGAACGATGGTGTAATCGGTCAAATTGACGTTCAAGAAGTTTTTCCAGCTGAGGTTACCTTCCTGAAAACCAATGGAATCCGCGTCATAGCGCCCGATAATATCGACTGTTCTTTCTCCGCGCTTATTCACTGTAAAATACTCTTCCCAGTTATTGATCACGCCGGGCGTATTCAACAGGTTCCAGCCCATTACCCGAATATCGTTTCCGTCCGTCTCCAGAGGATCGGCGGAGACCATCGCGGGCGAAACTGAGGAGAACAGCATTAACACTGTCAGTAAAATTACCAGCAGTTTCTTTTTCATTCTGAAAAATCCTTCCTTTCTTAAGGGAGTTTTCATATGGTCGATCGCTTAAAAAAGGCAGAGGCGTCCCTGCAAAAAACAGAGACGCCTCGTACCAGAACGGGTTCAAAAATTCAAATATAAATTATTCTTCACCTGTTTTTTTCTGAACGCCGATCACTGCGCCAGCCGCAAGCACGGCCGCAGCCGCTATTGCAATCGCAACCCATACAAGCTGGGAATTGCCGCCGGTCGCGGGAGCTGTTCCACCGTTGTTCGCATTGCTGCCGGAGGTCGTGGTTCCCTGAGAAGCGCCATTGTTGCCGCTGCCGGATTCCGTTCCGCCGATGCTGCCGCTGCCGGATTCCGTTCCGCCGATGCTGCCGCTGCCGGATTCTGTTCCGCCGGTGCTGCCGCTGCCGGATTCCGTTCCGCCGGTGCTGCTGCCGTCACTGGAGGCAGAGTTCTTGTTGACCAGACGGATATCCTGGAAGCCTTTGCAGCCGCCAACTTCCGGATGATCCGGGAGCCACTCATAGTTGATGGCATCGTCAGAGAAGCAGACCGCATTGCGAACGCCGTCGCTGTTCGTATCATCGTTGACCTGGAAGCCAATTCCGATCGTAACATCCTGGTCTTTGTTGAGCTTGCTTTTCAAGGAATCGCTCAACTCCACGCGCAGCTCGATGTTGTAGCCGTCTTCGGTCTTGACCGCCGCATACGTATACGGCATGGTCGCCGCGCGGTCCGTTGTCACGATGCTCTCACCGGTCAAAGCCGCAAAGCCGATGCGGATACCGCCCTGCTCTCCGTCGACCTGATACAGCTCGTCGGTTTCCGGTGTGTTCAGGAAGTCCAGGAAGAACGCAACACCTTCGCTGACATCGTCTCTTACCGGCGGTTCCGACAGATCTACCTTGTCGCTCGGGGTGGGGTCTTTTACTTCTGCGAAGCAATAGAGATAATCGTCGTCGTAGATGGTGCTGACGACCGCTGTGGCCTGCTCTTTTTCCGAAACGGCATAGCCGTTAAGACCGACGTTTACCTTCGCTGCTCTGCTCTTATTGTAAACATCATCCTTGGTTCCGTCGACATTTGCTGTGCCGAACTCCGCGGTCAAGCCCGTGGATCCGCCTTGTTCAGGCTCCGGAACGGGACGGATGGTCTCTACGCTTTCGCCCGGGGTAAAGGTCATGTAGATTCCGTAATGGTCGGACAGGCAGCCTTCTCCTGCGCCGTCACCGGCATCGACCGCCTGGGTCAGAATCTCGTAATGCGTTACGCGCGCATTGTCGGCGGTGATGAAGGCAATATCGATCGGAGGAGTGTTGCCAAGGCCGGTCGCACCGCCAAAGTCGTGATAGGAGGGACCCCAGTTGACGAGTTCGTCCTCCGGCAGGCAATATGCGCCGTCCGCGATCTTCACTTCGTCGTTGGTCACCATGACATTGTACGCATCGCTGTACTGATCGCAGTTCCAGTCTGCAGTAATGACCATCGGGAGGGTTTCGCCGTAGGTGAATGCCAGATCGTTGATCTTGCGCACGACCACTTTCATACCCTCGGTGCGTGCCTTTTCAACGCCGGGATCCAGATGCGAGTTGATATGCGCATACATTTTTCCGGTTTCTTTGTTCTTCAGGACTGCCCAGGTGCAGGTCATCTTGTAATCTGCATTCCATGTAGCATCCTTATCTTCCGGATGATGGATTCCGCCCGGATTGATGCCCGGGGTCTTGGATATCCACCATGTACCGGATTCTACCAGATCGTATTTATCGCGCAGATAGAAGATCGGGGTCGCTTCACCGGAAGAAACGTCGTTGGCGTAATCTTCGCGGATCGTGTCGTTAGAGCCGGTAAAGTCGCGTCCGAATCCGACATAATCGTAATCCGGGAAATTCTCCGCCAAGAGCTTTGCCCAGCCGCGTCCGCCGCCGAGAACCTCCTGGAAGCCGATCGAGTCTGCATGGATCTCATTGCCCAGCAGCTCGGCCATTCTCCTGGCGCGGGTCGTATTGCTGACGCTCTTGTTGCCGTGGTCATAGTCGGTACTGACCGAATCATTCAGAACGTTCTGAGAAATGATCTTGATGGTGTTCGGGTCGTTGTCATAGGAACGGTCCACGAACTCCGCCGTAATCGTAACGTTTTCATACGGCATGGTAAAGAACTTCTGGTCGATGGCTTGTCCGTTGACCTTCAGGCTGCCCTTTTTCAGCACCTTGTCGCTGTCCGGGGTAACGTTCAGGTTCACAACAGCGCCGGGGGCGGCTTTTGTGAGATCCGGTGTGATCGTTCCTCCGGTAACCTCGTCGGAAACGGTTACGGTGAAGAATTCCATGTCTTCGTTCAGCAGGTACATGTTCGGGAAGCCGCGGCTTCCGCCGTAAGGCAGGGAGGAGAGACTCCATTCGCCGTCAATACCGACAAAGGAGAACAGAACCTTGTCTCTGCCGCTGTTGTCGCCTTCAAAGCTGTCGTTGGTATCGTCGTTCAGCTGAACGCCAAGGCCGATCGACGGGTTTTCTTCTTCGGCCAAACGCTTTTTCAACTGGCTGCTCATTCTGATCTTGGCTTCTACATTGTAGCCTACCTCGGTCTGCTTGAGCACTACGTCAAATCCGCCGGTGAACTCGCGGTACTGCATCATGACATGCTCATTCAGGTTGTCGCTTCCGCCGGTGTAATAGGCGTTACCGTCATGACTGGCGATAAAGTTGGTCATAAATCTGCCCTGCTCGCCCGCAACAGGATTGTTCTTGCTGTACGCCACGTCGCCTTCTTCGGTGTTCAGGTAATCCAGGTAGAAGTCAACGCCTTCCACATTCCGGACAAGCGGTTCGCCTTTATCGTTGTACTTCGGTGTCGGGTCATTTACTTCGACAAACACATAGATAAATTCGCCGTCGAAAATCGTCGTCGCTTCCGCGGTTGCAAATTCGGTCGGATCCACTACTGTGTTGGTGTGGTCTCTGTTGATAACGACCATCTGCCCTGCGTTGTAAGAGGCATCCTTCTCGCCGTCCAGTTCCGCGGAGGCAAAGCCGGCCTTAAAGTTCGGAACGCCATTTTCGTCTGTCTCCGGGAGGTCGACCTGAGTTCTGTCCGTAAATTCGGCAGTGATCTCTGCGCCGTCTGCCGGCAGTACAAAGCTTGTTCCCTGAATGGGGGTACCGTTCACAATGATCTGCTTCAGCCGTTTTCCTGCGTCCGGCGCAGCGGATACGGTCACGGTCTGTCCAATAATTCCTTCGGTGTCTGCTACGCTGACGGTTCCGCCTGTAACAGCTGCAACCGTAATGGGAGCCGTGTTCCGCAGCGTGACATCCGGGAAGCCTTTGCTTCCCTGAACGGCGTCTTCCCAGGTGTACCATTCGCCGTGTACGCCCATATCGTTGACCAGAACGCCGTCGCGTCCGCTGTTGTCTCCTGCGTA
>JAHZES010000008.1:4718-10369 GCA_019421725.1 Clostridiales bacterium
ATTCAGCTGAATGCCCAAGCCGATCGTCGGGTTCTTAACGGTCGCGACCTTCTGCTTCAGGCTGCTGCTCATTTTGACCTTGAGCTCAACGTTATAGCCTACGGAGGTCTGTTTCAGCGCCGCCGTAAATTCGCCGGTAAATGCGCGGCCATCTGTCATTACATACGGATTCAGATTACCGCTGCCGCCGGTGTAATAGGCATCTCCGCTTCTCTTGGCGATAAAGTTGGTCTGGATTCTTCCCTGCTCACCCGCAACAGGCTCGCGCGTACCGGGAAGATAATCCGTTTCCGCCGTGTTGAGGAGATCGATGTAGAAATTGACGCCTTCCACGTCCCGAAGAATTGTCTCGTTCTTTTCGTTATACTTCGGGGTCGGGTCGTTGACCTCTACCAGAACATACATATACTCGCTGTCAAACAAGGCGTATGCTGTAGCGGTCGCGTAATCGTCCCCTGTAACATACTCTTCTTTAATGCCCTGATCGATCAAAATAGGGGTTGCGGCGCTGTAAGCGTCCTCTTTATCCCCGTCCACGCTGGGCGCGGTTTTGGTGTAAGTCATGCTTTGTGTGGATGCTTGAACCGAGGGGGCTGCTATGGCAACAGAAACTGCCGAAAAGACAATAAGGACAGACAATAAAATTGCCAGTATCTTCTTTTTCACTGTGTCAGTCATCCCTTTCTCTGCATTCAGACTGAATTTTTAAAAACTGGAGACTCCTTTGAAAAAAGACAAAAGACGTCTCCAGCTTGCATGTGTCGTCAGATCACATTACCTGCGTTACCGCACCGCGTGATCCTTCATTATTTGCCGTAGTTGAAATAACGGTCTGCACAAGCCTGATAAACCTTAAGCAGTTCATCCATGCCGCCGTCCTTCAACGGTTTGATAACCAGAGTATCCCAATCCTTGTCGATGTCGATCTCGCCCTTGTAGATCTTAACGGCGATCTCACGGGAAAGCGCTTTGTAAGCGGATTCATACTTCACAAGGGTATCGTTCTCTTCTGCGGTGGGAACAGCCATATAGGCCTTCATGTTGTCGACAACCGTATCCGGATAATCGATAACTTCCTTCTGAGCATCGCCCTTTTCCTTGGTAATGGTAGCGATTTCATTTTCCATGTCGGAGAAGCGGAGAACCGGGAACACCTGGCCCCAGATGTTATCGCCTATGCACTTGCCGGAGAGGGAAGCAGCTTCCCAGTTAGCGCCGGTCGCGTCGCCGATGAGAATCTTAATGCCGTCGCGCACTTCATAGGTTACGCCTTCGATACCCCATGCGTTCAAATCTTCGAACTTGTCGCTGTAGATAACATCCAGGAAAATGGAAGCGGCTTTTTTGTCCTTCAGGTTCTTGGTGAACGCAGCATGACGCCAGTCGGTCAGCTGAGGCGGCTCAATGTTGCTGAACGGCTTTACGCCTTCGGTGCCCTGAATCGGCATCAGACTCACATAGTTCGCGGGCTCTGCGCCTTCCTGAACATTGACTTCCGGATCAAGCCAGCCCTGCATGCAGTAGGAGCTGAGAGAAGCAGCCTGGTTGTTTGCGTTTGCAGCGTCTGTAACAGCACCGTCGCAGGCAATGTAGTCAACGCTGGTCAGGCCGTCTTTCAGCAGGCTCTGGATATACTTGAAGTAAGCCTTTACGCCGGGCTGCTCCCAAGTGGAGATAACCTTTCCGTCGCTGGTGGAAAGACCGAAACGATCGTTGGGCAGGCCGAACCACTGCGGAATACCGGAGGAGAAGTCTTTCCAAGCGGCAACATAATATTCATCCTTCTGTCCGTTGCCGTTCAGGTCTTTTTCCTGGCAGGCCTTCAGATAGTTGGTGAAGTCATCCAGCGTCTTGGGCACTTCGATGCCGAGCTTCTGCACCCAGTCGTAGCGAATCAAAACGTTGGTGCAGGTGGAAGCCAGCTTGCCGTTGTAATAGGTTTCCTGAATAGCCGGCATCCAGTACATTTTTCCGTCGGTGTAGGAAGCCTTCTTATAAGCCTGGGGATATTTCTCCAGGAATGCCTTCGCGGTTCCGTCACCGTTTTCGATCAGATCGTTAACCGGGAGGAAGGTGCCGTTTTCAATGCAGGAAATCAGCGTCGCGTCATCCGCGCCGGAGAGGCTGATGTATTCCGCCAGGTCAGACGCGCTGGCAAGGCTTGTGGAGAGCACTGTTTCGTACTGGTCTGTCTGAATAATGTCAAACTCGATCTCAAGTCCCTTGGACTGGAAGATCTTGTTCAGCTCCTGCCATACCAGATATTTGTCGCGATCTGCAAAGTGGCAGTACGTGTTGTCGGATTCCCGAACCATTGCTTTAAACGTGTGCTTTTCAGTTGAGGGGGTTTCGGATCCTGCTGCCGATCCAGTAGAGGTGACATCTCCGCCGGAAGAAGCAGGGGTTTTGGCGCAGCCGGCAGCCATTGTGGTAAACAATGCGGCAGCCAGAGCAATCGCCAGTGTTTTTTTCAAACCTTTCATCGATCGTTCCTCCAAATTTTTAAATTTATTGTAAAGCATCTGCTTTCCAATACCAAATTGTGCGGCTGATCCATCAGCCCTTAAGGGAGCCCAGCATAACACCTTTTACAAAGTATTTCTGGAAAAACGGGTACGTAAAAATAACGGGCAGGGTGGTGAAGATAATCATTGCATACTGCAGGCTCAAATTCGCCAGCCTTGTTTTGGCCAAAAGCTCCATCTCCTGCTTGGTGCTCGGTTTGTCAAGCTTTTGCGTCATTGCAACCAGCACGCGGCGCAGATAAAGCTGCAGCGGCTGCAGATTCACATCCTTCAAATAGACCATTGCGGTAAACCATCCGTTCCAAACCATCACGATGGTGTAAATTGCAACTACTGCGAGGATTGGCTTCGCCAACGGCAAATAAATTTTGAACAGGATCTGATAGCAGCTCGCGCCGTCTATTTTTGCCGCTTCGCGCATCGTCTCCGGAATGGAAAGGAAATAGGTCCGCGTCAGTATAATATACCAGATGCTGTAGGAATGCGGAATAATCATCGCCCAAACATTGTTGTACAGACCGAACATTTTCATGACCATGAAGGAAGGGATCAGACCGCCGCTGAAATACATCGGAATCAGCAGGAAAATGGTCGCTGCCCTTTTGCCGATCAGATTGGGAGAAGCAAGCGGAAACGCCGCCAGCACACAGGTCAAAAGCATGAACGTGGTGGACACCAGCACGTAGAAGATCGTCATGCCGTAGGCGCGCCACATTTCCGGTTTTGCAATGATGACCTTGTAGGCGTTAAACTGCAGGCCGATCGGGTAAAAATACACCTTCAGTCCGCTGACCGCCGCGGGGCTGCTGACAGACATGCACAGCACATAATACATCGGGTAAATACAAATCAGGGCTGCTAAAATTGCAAGGATGTAAAGAACAACGGTCCAAACGGGGTTTCCTTCTCGGATCCTCCCCTTATGTTTAAGTTCCATCGCTGCTGCCATTCACTTTTTCCTCCTTTAAAACATACCGTAACTTGTAAGCTTGTTGCTGATCTTGTTTGCAAGGAACAGCAGGCAGAAATTGATCGTCGTTGAAAACAGGTTAATGGCCGAACCAAGGCTGTATTGGCCGCTTCCGCCGCCATCCGCGCCGAGACCCACACGATAGACATAGGTTCCGATTACGTCTGATTTGGAATACGTTGCTTCGTTGTACAGCAGGAGGATCATATCCGTATTGGAAGCGATCATGCCTCCGATCGCCATAATGAGCAGGATCGCTATCGTCGGCAAAATGCTCGGCAGCGTGATGTACCACATCTGCTTCAGCCGGGAAGCGCCGTCAAGCCGCGCGGATTCATACAGCTGTGGGTCAATTCCGGAAATAGCTGACAGATAAAGAATGCTATCAAAACCAAAAGAGATCCAGATGTTCGTCAGAATGTAAATGGTATCGAAATACTTCGGCTCATTAATAAAAGAGGTTCTCGTTCCTCCGAAGAGCGTGTAGAGACTATTGATCAGACCGTCGGTACGCAGGAACGAGAGCACCATGCCGGCAACAACGACCGTAGAAATGAAATGCGGCAGGTAGCTCGCTGTCTGCACAAATTTTTTGAACCGTATGTGGCGCACCTCGTTAAGCAGCAACGCAAATGCGATCGGCACCCAAAAACCGAACAACAAATTTTTGAGACTCAAGCGGATCGTATTGCCGAACAATCTGGGGAACAGGGAGCTTCCGACAAATTCTTTAAAATGCTTCAGGCCTACCCACTGAACGTCTCCCCAGAAGAACCCGTTGCCCGGCTGATAATCCTGAAACGCAATTACAATACCAAACAAAGGAAAGTATGAGAAACACAGGATAATTGCGATAACCGGAAGCATCAAAGCGTAAAGCTCTATGCTTTCCTGTATTACCGCTTTGGAATGCCTGCGTTTTTTCTTGATCACCGCCGTTGATCTTGCCGCCTTTTCCACGTTTGAACCAACTCCTTTTTTAGAATAACAATTGAGAGAAAAAAACCGGCACGATTCCATAAAGAGCTGCATCAGGGTCGTGCATTCTAAACAAACAAAGCTTCCAATCGGTTTTCCCTTTTGTGTGGTTTAATTATACAGAAATAATAGCACCAATTTCAATATACAATTTTACATCCAATAAGTTATTTTTTATTGATGATGCTTATCTCAGCAAATTATTCTTTAAAGAAACGGCATTCTGCCTTGATTTTTTGAGCGCGAACCGCAAAAAAAGTATACTGAAAAAATTGTGTCTCCTGCAAAGATTGTATGTTAAATCAAAAATTGTAACTCTGAAACAAACAATTTTTGCGCAAATCCTGTACAAAAAAATCCGGTACAGCGCTGCTTTTTAAGCATTTCAGTACCGGATTTCAATTTTACATCTTTTTTACCGCAAAAATAGGCGAATTCTGCTAATTCCTTTTAACTCCCCTGTCAAAACCCAAACGTCGCTGTCTGCCTGCCGTGTCTGCCAGCCTTCGGCCGCCACGCTTGAAAAGCTCCCCACGATCCGTATGGCGGCAGGGCCCGCTCCCTGGACCTGCAGGCAATCGCCTTCGCATGAAATTACCTCTGTTTCAAAGTCGGACGTCCAAACCGCAAAATTTTCACAAACCGTGAACGTATGGATCACACCGCGCTCCAGCTGCAGCGGATAGTTTTTGCTTCCGAGCAGAAGCTCTGCCGCTGCCGTTTCGTCCGTCTCCTGCCACCAATTTGTATTGATCGCATAAATGCGCCTTGCTCCACAGGAATCATCGTAAGCGGAAAACTCTACGGTGTCCTGCGTCCGCATCCACCCCTTCTCCCGCTGAGCTTCGGATGCGCTGTCTCCCAACTGCTTCAGCAAATCCTCATACACCGGCCGAACCGCCTCTGCGGCGGGGTATTCGCGCACATTGACCAAGATCACAGAGCCTTTTCCCAGGGAATGACGGATCACGAGCGGAAACCCGTTCTTTTCCTGCAGGACCTCGGCCGCTGCGCCAAGGCATATCTTCCCCGCCGCATATCCGCAGCCCGTTTCCACAAAACCGTCTAAGCGAACGCCCGTAAGCTTCTCCTGCCCCTCCGGCAATTCGCTTTCGCCGCGAAGAATTTTCTCCCGATTCGTCTGCGTAAATAAATGAGGCCATGCCAGCAGCAGCGTG
>JAHZES010000008.1:10379-14168 GCA_019421725.1 Clostridiales bacterium
CCTCCGGGGTCGAAAACTTCCATTCCGGTCCGGTTTTTCCCCATGCGGAGCCTCTGCCAAAGCATCTCCAGCCGTCATAGCGGCCGTGTACCGCCGCGATGGGGGCAACCGGCTCTCCGCGGCGGGTATGGCACTCCACAAATTTGACAAATTGACGTTCCACGTCGGCATGAGAACGGCAGCAATGGCTGAACCGGTCGAACTTTGCAAAATTTTCTTCCATATGCCAAAGGCCTTCTTCGGTATTGATCTGGCTGACGCCCTGTAAATAGCATACGAACAGAGCCAGCTGATACCGCCGGCAGTTTGCCGGTGTGTCGTGCGGCGTGGAATACCATTGCAGCGCAAGATGCGAAATAAAATATTTGCGCCCATAAGCTCTTGAAGCGCCGCGCAGAGCAGAAAGCAGCACCTCGTTGGAACCGTACATCGTCTCTGCGCCGCCGACCGGCAGACCCGCCGAAAAAAAGTCCCGGAACAAGACCGAGGGCCCCGTGTGCCGGTCTACTCCGTGCAAAGACTCCTTTACACAGGCCACAAATTGCTCGTGGGCTTCTTTCATGTCTTTGCAGTTCGGATCGATATAGGTATAGATTCCCTCATTCGTATAAATCGTCCTGTTGGAGTAGCTCCAATCCGGATGCTTCAAAATACGGTTGCGAAGCTCTCGGTAAAATAATTCATTGCAGCCGCTGTCTTTTTTATCAAAACGGGCGCCCCAATAACAAAATGCTCCGTCCCGCTCGTGTCCCTGGTTCCCGACAAAATATTCCCCTTCCAGCATGGCCCTGGTGGGGTTTGCATTGATCCCGGGCAATTCGCGCCCATCGATCATATGACAATAGGCGATCTGCATCTCATTGCACAGCTGCGCGATCCTGCGCCACATTGCTTCATTGACCTCACGCGTGCCGCACCAGCGGTATGTAGGACGAAATGTGATGTAATTGCCCAGATGTTCAGAAAGATACCAAACCAGAAAGTCCTCCATGGATTGCGTATCCTGCGGTACATAAATAGAATCCCCCGTACCGACCAGAAGCCCGTCCTCT
This sequence comes from Clostridiales bacterium, assembly GCA_019421725.1. Taxonomy (GTDB): domain Bacteria; phylum Bacillota; class Clostridia; order Oscillospirales; family Acutalibacteraceae; genus CAKXIK01. The sequence goes on from JAHZES010000008.1 coordinate 11,432, forward strand.
TCTTTGGCAACGATGCGCTCCACAACAGCCGAAGCCGCAGTATCCTTCGCAAATGCCGAAATCGTAATATCGGCCGCATTTTCTCCCGCGTGGAATAAAACCGTATGCAGCCCGGACGAACAGAATTTAATCGTCGATTCCACAGGCTGCACAACAGGAGAATCCGACTGAAACAGAACCGTTGTGCCCGGTTTCCGAACAGAGATCATGACCGCAAAATCACGGTTTCGGCGAACAAACCGCGGCACCGCTTTAAATTCCACCGCTTTGTTTTCCGTATACAGCAGCTGCATCGCCTGCAGGTAATAGGGCTGTGAGCCGTTCCAGCGGTCCAAATTGGTCAGCGTAACAGTATTTTCACCCTTTCGGATCAACTCCGGAGGCAGTTCTATTTCATTTTCGGACCGAAGGTGACACCTTTGGAACAGCAACGCATTCGGCAGGCGCGTGCCGTTAAGCACGACCGAAAGCTCTGTCCATTCCTTACGCGACAGGTTTTCTCCGAACCAATTCATATTTTCATGGTGTCTGTTTGCCGGCATAAACGCAGGCAGCACGTTCTGTCCGCAGGAATTTTGAAAGGACGGATCTTCCAGAAAAAGCGTTCCGGCTGTTTTCCGGGCTGTTACCGTAAACAGCAGACAAGCCGTTTCGTCGCCCAGCTGAATATCGGTTTCTATATTTTTCCAATCAAATGTACCCTGGGGAATTTCCAAACGTATCGTCTCGTCCGCCGGGTCGTTTAAATCCAGCGGATGGCGGCCGGTCTTTTTTAAAAACCTCTCGATCCGAATAAAGGACGACCCGTCCTGCGGGGCAAAGTTTTCCCCTTTCAGCCAGAGACTGAAATGCCACCGCCCTTCTCTGCTCGGCTGAGCCGCAAACTGTTCCGTGCAGCGCGGCGGACACGGAAGCTTAAAATAGACGCTGCGCGGGTAGTCCTCGCCGTTTTCTTCCAGGCAGAGACTGTATGCGCTGTGGTGCCTTGTTTCTGTGGTGAGCGCATCGTCAATATCCCGGTACAAAAGCGGGAACCCGCCCTCCCACATCCAGGAGGGATGCACGCCGCAATCACCGCAGAACCGCAGGCGAAAGCGGTAGTCCTCCGAATCGGTCTGCAGAAAGGTATCTGTGGAGAAGGAAAAAGAGTGTTCGTTTCCCGGCATCAAAGTCAGCTTCGTTTCATCCAGAATCGGAAGCACATGAAACATAAAACTATCCCCTTTCAATTTGTTATGATACCGTAGGTATAAAAAAAGTGATCAAGTCATGTTAAAATCAAGTTACCACTGATCATTTAACAGAAAAGACTCAATCACTCAAGTACACTATAACATAGAACAAGCAGTATTGTCCACACCTATTGCAAACAAAAATACATTTTGTCAAGCTTTAGCGAGAGGCCGGTGATGCTTCATTCGTATCCTGACGGTTTGCTGCCGTATGCTTTATGACATAGTCGCGAGGCGTAATTCCTTCATACCGCTGGAAAGCCCGGCGAAAAGAGAGGTCGTTTTCATAGCCAACCCGTCTGGCAACGTCGGCGACACTGCACTTTTCATGCCGAAAAATTTCTTTCGCTTTTTCCATGCGGATCCTGCACAGGTAATCATAAAAACAAATTTTGGCTGCACTTTTAAATGTTCGCGACACTGCGGAAGCAGAAAGCTCGAATTCCCGGCTCAAATCCTTCAAGGAAAGAGCGCAGTCATGATAATTCTGCTCTACATACATCAGCATTCTGCGCCCGATATTGCTCGCCAAGCTGTTTTCGTCAGTGTAGGAAGACCTTCGACAGACCACATGCGTTAAATTATGCAGATACTGCCACTGCTTTTTATCCGTATATTGAGTAAGATTTTCTTCAAATTCCCTCTCTGTCTCCACCGTGTCCATTCCAAGCTCATCCATGACACGAACAATTGTTTCAAAAATAAGTGAAGTTACCTTGATTTTTGTCCCCTGCGAAAGGCTTCTGGAAACGTTTTCGGTTCGAAGCTCACAAATAATTTTAAGCGCCGTTTCTTCATTGCCGACTTTTAAAGAGTTGATCAGCTGAATTTCCCAATCTGTAGGATAATAGTAAGCATTCTTTTTACCCGCCATAAGGACCTTACGGCTGTCTCTCTCAAAGGATCCGCTGAGCAGGCATTCCTTTGCATTCTGAAACGACTTACTGATCCCTACAAGGTGATCCTCCGCTGTTCCGCAGCAAATAACCACCGGGCTGCCGGTTTCTTTTTGAACACTCTGCTGCATCAGAAGAACCGATTTGTACATTTCGTCGTCGCCTCTGCCATCGTCACACAGAATAAAGGCGTACTCCGTAGCCGAAAGCTCTGTTCCCTCCACACCGTTATACTGTTTTTCCATATAATTCTGGAGCGCCAACAGCACCTGCAGGTTTTCGCTGTTTGCCACGTCGGATTCACCTGTCAGGTCGCAGAGCAGCACGCGGAATCTCTGCCCGTCTTCATAAGGAATTTTGTAATTTTCAAATGTCTGCCGCACATTTTCTTCTATAAAATATCCGCACAGCAGGCTTAAGAGAAAACTCCCCTTCGCTGCACCGTAATATAGCTGTTTCTGCCGCTCCATTTCCTTTTTTTCGTTTTCCAGCTTTTGAAAGAAGCCCTCGATCCCCGCAAATTCGTCCTGCCTGACGGTCTCCGTCTGGCGCATCAGCTTCGCAATGGGCCGGTAGCTGATGCGTGTCAGCAGGTAGGACACCACGACC
>JAHZES010000008.1:14189-20243 GCA_019421725.1 Clostridiales bacterium
TAAGATCGAAAAGCTGATAAGCTTTCCCGGTTTGATCTTCTGAATATAATTATCCATCATATTGTTATTGATCAAAAATAACAGCGAAGCGCGCGTGCTGGGAGAAATATAATCTACATTCTGAATGATTGCCATGGTATACGGGTATTTCTGCGAAACCTTGAGCGACTGCAGACTGATAAATTCAAAATACTGAGGGGACTCCAGCTTCTCCTGAAACAGCGCCTGGTCTGCAGGATCCTTGATCCCGATCAGGCTCATGATGATAGAGGTTTTGTTCCAACCCGGCGTGCTGATCATTTCGTCTCTCTTCGGCAATGCAAGAGAAACGGTGTCGGCTACCCCTGTGGTCGCGGAATAACTCCGCAATTCACGGGTCGTCTCCTGTTTTGTGCTGACGGTAAAGAATTCATCGTAATACGGCCCTATGGAAACCGCATGGGCGTACCATGTCGTATTGCGAATCCGGACTCCGATCGTTTTGATCTCATCAAACTTCCTGTCAAAGGTTCGCCGCATTACCTCAGCCCATTCCGAGTATTCCTCCTGCATGTTGTCTTTTACCTTGACGCACATTCGCTGGTACAGTACTCCTTCAAAGACAGAGATGATCAAGCCGATCACAATAAAATAAGAAAGGAATATCTTCCGAAAAAAAGAACGTTTTAATAGAGACATATGCTTTCTCCTATCCTTAAATCAGAACCGTTTTTCCGAGCGTCGGAAAAACAACCGGGTATTGCTGGTGCTCTTGACTTTGCTTTAGAATATTATACCATTAACTTCACAATAAATAAAAGTATTTTATGAAAATTTTTTTAGAAAAAAGACGCTCGTTTCGTCTTTTTTGCTTGACAATCCGAACACAGAGTGGCAAAATTATTTCGATTCATAACACCGTACCCGCCATCGGCGACCTTAAGGAGGATGAGCATGAGCAAAGAGAACTTCAGATTTCAGGCACATCGCGGCGACAGCGCATTCTTTCCGGAAAACACGATCGCCGCATATAAAGCCGCCGTAGACCAGGGATATCAGGTCATTGAAATGGATACGAAATTTACGTCCGACAACGTCTGTATCTGTCTGCATGACGGCACGTACAACCGTACCTGCCGGTTTGACGACGGCTCCGCTTTCGCCGAAAAAGTACCTGCAGAGGCACTGACCCTGGAACAGGCCAAGGCGCTCGATGCCGGTATGTTCAAGGATGAACGCTTTCGCGGCACCAGAATCCCCACGCTCTCCGAGGCGCTGACCTTTCTTAAGGATAAAAACATAACTGTAAAGATGGACAGCGTTTTTCAGGAATTTACTCAGGAAAAATTTGAGATTTTCTGCGATACCATTGCCTCCGCCGGGATGGAAGACCGTATCGCCTTCACCTGCAAAACTCTGCCCTACTTCACCTATCTTGCAGAAAGGTTTCCAAAAGCTGAAATGCATTATGACGGAAGCCTCACTCCGGAAGCGCTGAGCATTACCTCCGCGCTTGCAGCCCAGCGGCTCACCCTTTGGGTCCCCTATGACAATCCCTCCACCGCGTGGTTCAGGGAACGCAAGGCAGACGCCGCACTTTGCCGTGAACTGCATCGGTACGGCCAGGTTGGGATCTGGCTGATCTCCGAGGTAGAGGAGCTTCGTGTTGCCGTTAACGAGTTCTGTGCCGATATCATCGAAACCAACGGTACGCTGAAGCCCGATGCTCTCAAACTGATTTGAGCCTTATTTGCGGCGGGCGTTTATTCATCCGTTTCACTGCTTCTGCATGGAAAGCGGCCGCTGTTTCGAAAGCTTTCAAACAGGACTGCCGGTAAAAATTCAAAGACAGAGAAGAGGCTTTGCATGAATACCTCCGGTAAAATCACGATTCGCTATCTACAGCACTACCTTGCCCAAAAAGATTGCAATAGGAACGACCATGGCGCCTATTCCTTAAAGCTGGCAGAAGAGATCGGCGAATTGGCGCGCGTTTTTGCAAGAGAGATCCCTCCCGCGACCGAAAGCTCATTCAAGGGTTCCGCCGAAGAGGAATTGTGGGACGTGCTGTACTATACGCTCTGTATCGCCAACCTGCATCAAATTGATCTGGAGCCGTGGATCTTACAAAAGGACCGTTACTATGCCGGGCTGCATTCCGGTCACAGACCTTTACAGCCGGACGTTCCGCCGGAATCGGAGGCTGCGCGCAAGGGCTGCCTGACTGTAAAGGGCTTGCAGCTCCATTTCCTGCAGCGTGCCGACGACCCGCGCGGCATTCTGTTTTATTTCTGCAAGCTCTGCGAAGAAATGGGCGAGCTAATTCGGGTTTTGATCCGCGGCCACGCCCCTGCTTCCGAGGAAAGCTTTTTAGGCTCTGCCGAGGACGCCCTGAGCGATATCGTTTCATATATTATGATCCTGGCAGATCTGCGGCAAACCGATCTGGAACGCTGGATCCCCTTTAAGGAAGCTTTGAACGCAAAAAAATGGAACCAACCTGTTCCCTTTGACCCGGAAGGATGGAATGGCAAATAAAGAAAAGCGGCAGCAAAAACAGGCAGTTCATTTTGAACTGCCTGTTTTTGCTGCCGACGGCACTTTTGTTTTTCCCACAAAGCTTTATTCTTCTTTTGACCCCGTACCACGTGCGCCATTTCGAATGGCATCCAGATAATTGTACAGCGTAAATTTTGAGATCTGCAAAAAATCACAAACCCGCTCGTTGGACTTGCTGATCAAAAAGGCTCCCTTTCGGTCCAGAAAACGAAGAAACTCCATCTTCTGTTCCCTGTTCATTTCCTTCGGCTGGCAACCGATTTTATGAACGCCTTCATGAAACAGAAAATCGATGATCTGCGTGACATCGTTTACAAAGATCTCTTTGACCTCTTCTCTGGAAGCGTTTCCTGCGTCCCCCATATCATACTGATTATATCCCTTTAAATATTCTTCAAAACGGATCGTCTCCGTAATGTCAAGATTCACGCATAACGAACCGATCACTTTTCCTTCGTCGTTATGAAAATAAACGGAGGAAGACCGAAAAATTTTTCCGTCCCGTGTATGCAGCACATAATTGAACCGGTTTCCGCCCTGATCCGTTCCGCTGAGCACCTCAAGCCCCAGATTGGTCCCGCTATCTCCAACCTTTCTGCCCGTAAGGTAACCGTTGCGAATATCCACTATTGTGTGATTGTAATCTTTTGTAAGGTCATGCAGTACTACCTCACAGCGGGAACCAAACTGACGTTCCAGAAGATCCATCATGCTCCTGATAAGCTCTTCCTGTTCATAAATTGAATTCACCGTTTTACCCCCTCGGTGCAGATTTTTGATTTTTCTAAAAACGGTTCCGTTTGATTCAGGTGCTTTGCGTTCCATTATACATACTTTTTTTTTGATGTCAATACAATAAATAAGCGCTCCGCCGCCAAAAGCATTCTATCTTAATAACGCGCATTTGCGGCCGTTTGAAGCGATTTTAAATACTGAAAACAACCAAAGCGCTTCCTTTTCGTTAAGAATATTATTCTTTTATCCACCAGACAGATTGATTTTTTCAAACAATTAGTTATAATGTTGTTAGGTTATATTTTGCCTTCCATAATTCAAAAAAAGAAAGGATCTTTGCAATGAAAGTTGAAACAAAGCTCGAAAGCTTGGGATTTACCCTTCCGGAACCGCCCCAGCGCGGCGGTGTTTACACCCCTGTGCGCGAATTCGGCAACGGCCTTCTTTACGCTTCCGGTTTCGGTCCTGCCATTAAGGGTGTTACGCCTGTCCTCGGCAAGCTGGGGCAGAGCGTCACGCTGGAACAGGGGCAGGAGGTTGCCCGCTGCTGCACGCTCAATCTGCTGTCCGCTTTGAAGGCTGTCGCCGGCGACCTGGACAGAGTGAAGCGAATCGTTAAGCTTCTCGTCTTTGTTGCCTCGGACAATGACTTTTATCAGCAGCCGCAGGTCGCAAACGGCGCCAGCCAGCTGTTGGTAGACATCTTTGGCGAAGAGGTCGGCCTGGCCGCCCGTTCGGCCATCGGAGTCAATGTGCTTCCGGGCAACATTCCGGTTGAAATCGAAGCCGTCATTGAGCTGAAGGACGCAGAATAACCCGATTCCTCGGCCCGCTGCAAACCGGACTCGCAAACGGAAGGGAATGATTTTAAATGTATGATTACCTTGAAACGCCGGCCGTCGCTATTGAACTGGATATTGTGGAAAACAACATCCGCTCTCTGGTGGAAAACGCAAAAAAGTACGGCATTGTGCACCGCCCCCATACCAAAACGCACCGCAGCGTTGAGCTTGCCCGGCTGCAGCTGAGCCTTGGCGCAAAGGGCATTACCTGCGCAAAGCTCGGCGAAGCCGAAGTTATGGCAGACGCCGGAATTTCGGATATTTTTATCTGCTACCCGCTGATTGGCCCGGAAAAGCTTGCGCGACTTGGGAAGCTGCTGATGAAAGCGAATATTTCCACTCTTATCAACAGTTTCGAAGGTGCCAGCGGCCTTTCGGAGTTGGGCGTATCTCTTGGAAAGGTGATCCCCGTGCGCATCGATCTGGACGGCGGACTTCGGCGCGGAGGACTTCAGCCCGGCGCGCCGGCGCTGGAATTTGCAAATTCCGTCCGGGATCTGCCCGGAATCCGCATTGTCGGACTGATGTATTACGGCGGCCTGATTTATCATGAGAAGGACCGTGCAGGCATGGAGGCCATTGCGCGGAAGGAACAGAAAGAGCTGCTGGAAACGGCGGCATTGCTGCGCGCCAACGGGTTTACCATTGACGTTCTCTCCGGCGGTACGTCGTTTTCCGGCAAAATGCCGGAGCTGTTGAACGGGATCACGGAAATCCGCTCCGGCCACTACATCTTTAACGACTGCGGGCAGCTTTTTTCGGGCTTCGCTTCGGAAGAGGACTGCGCGCTGCGCGTGGTCACTTCCGTTGTCAGCCTTGTAGACGAGCGCCATGCGATCCTTGATGCCGGCACCAAGGTCCTTACCAGCGACGGCTGCGAACGCCATCCCGGTTTTGGAGCGGTCATCGGCCGGCCGGATATGGTGATCACCGCACTGAACGAGGAACACGCATTTCTGGAAAGCGAACAGCCGCTGAATCTTAAGATCGGAGATAAGCTTGCCATTATTCCGAATCACTGCTGCGTCGTCTGCAATATGTTCGACGAGGTCTGCGGAATTCGCGGCGGCAAGCTGGATCATATGATCCGTATTGACGCACGCGGCAAGAGCGTTTGATCAGGCGGCGGAAAGGAGTACTGTCATGCGCAAAACATTGATCCGGAACGGATTTCTGATTGACGGGGCCGGAAACAGTCAGCGCCTGGGCGATCTTCTGATAGAGGGCGACCGCATCTCCGCAGTCGGAACGTTAACCGACGCAGCGGACGAAGTCATCGACGCGGCAGGAAAAGTCGTCTGCCCCGGATTTATCGATATCCACCGCCATTGTGACGCGAAATTTTTTCAGGATCCCCATGTGGGCGACGCAATGCTTGCACAGGGAATTACAACAACCGTCACGGGAAATTGCGGAATGTCTCTGACACCGTCGCCCGCCGATCCCACCGAAATGTATGACTTTATGGAGGCTGTGCTCGGCTCCGGGTGTGGAGATCTGAAGCTGCACTCCTTTCGCGATTATCTGCACCGGCTGCGCGGCTGCGCGCTTCCGGTTAATGTGGCATCGATGATCGGAACCGGGTCGGTTAAAATTTCCATAAAGGGCTTTTCCGACACCCCTTATTCACAGGCGGAATTGGAGCAGGCGACCGGGCTTATTGAAGACGCTTTGGATGCCGGCGCCGCCGGTGTTTCGTGCGGCATCATGTACATTCCAGAATGCTACAGCTCTACCGACGAGTTTGCCGCGATTCTGCGTCCGCTCGGGAAGGCCGGGCGCGTGCTCACCGCCCATATCCGCGGAGAAGGCGACAGCCTCGTCGCCAGCGTTCGCGAGATTATTGAGATCGGAAAAAAGGCCGGCTGTCCGGTTGAGATCAGTCATTTCAAATGCTGCGGAATGGAGAACTGGCGCCGCGGAATTCACGAAGCGATCG
>JAHZES010000008.1:20253-22687 GCA_019421725.1 Clostridiales bacterium
CTGATTGAAAAAGCCAGAGCCGAAGGCCAGGATGTGACCTGTGATTTTTACCCGTACGAAGGCGGCTCCACCGCGCTGACGACCATGCTGCCGCCCAGCTTTGCGGCGGGAAACATGGGCGCTGCGCTGCAGCGGCTTGGCACCAAACAGGGCGTGGAAGAATTCCGCCGTTCTGTTTCTGTGAAATATCCCGATTGGGACAACTATGCTATTACGCTCGGTTGGGATCGGATTTTGATCAGCGGCGTATCCTCAGCGGAAAATCAACGCTTTGTCGGTCTGACTGTGGCACAGGCCGCGGAAAAGTTCGGATTTTCCGACAGCGCCGCCTGCGCCGCACATCTGATGCATACAGACAACGGCAAAACGGCGATCATCAACATGAGCATGTGCCAGGAGGATATCGATACTGTGGCCAGACTGCCGTATTCTCTGGTCATTTCGGATTCTATCTATGCCGATACCGATACGCCTCACCCGCGGATGTATGGCGCTTTTCCGAAAATGATCCGCGAGTACGTCAGGGAACGCCATGTGCTGACCTTGGAACAGGCCATTGCAAAAATGACTCTGATGCCCGCGCAGCGCATGAAAATTAAGGATCGCGGCATCCTTGCTCCCGGCGCTTTTGCGGATGTTCTGGTTTTCAGCCCCGACCGCTTTTGCGACAACGCCACCTTTGCCGAACCGGCGAAGCTGGCTTCCGGGCTTGATCATGTTTTTATCAACGGAACTCCCGTGCGGCAAAACGACCGGCAGCTCTGTTCCTCCGCTGGCCTTCCTCTCGTTTTTTCCGGAAACTGAGCAAGCTCCGGATTCGGCTGCAAAGCACTCATAAAACGATTCCCGGTTTACGGCTTGTCTTTCGTTTTTTTGCATATCAGCTGCGCACTGTAAAAAGAAAGCCGAAAATCCTGTCACTTTTCACAATTGACGCAAAGCGGCCGCTGATGCTAAAATAAGCTATACATATAAAAAACAGATAGAGGCGCGAAAAGGATGAGTCCCTGCGGCAAAAGGACGGCAAGCCGCTGCAGGAAAAGGCCGATTCGCCGAAATCACTTCCGGTTGCCGCCGGAAGACCGGTTGGGCCGCTGCAGAAAATGCCGCGGACTGTCACGCAAGTGGAGAGCTATCATTCGCACAGATTCAGATGCTTTTCCGTTTGTAAAAGCATCTGTTTTTTTATGCAAAAAACTGAAAACGATTCTCTGCCAACCGTTTTCACAGAAGAAAGGATGCTTTATTGTGGGAGATCTCTCAATGATCAACACGGGCTGGGTCTCCATCCTCCCGCCGCTGATCGCTATTGTTCTGGCGCTGATTTCCAAGGAGGTTTATTCCTCGCTGGTGGTCGGCATTTTGTCCGGTATGCTGATTTACAGCTTCTGCGGCGGCGGAAATGTGGTCGATGCGATCGCAAATGTTCCGCGCATGATGGCCACGCAGCTTGGAAACAACGGAGGCATGATTCTGTTCCTTGCTCTGCTTGGAGCACTGGTCGCCGTCGTCACGATTGCCGGCGGTTCCCGCGCCTACGGCAACTGGGCGCGCAAAAAAATCAAATCGGTTCATGGCGCCAAGATCCTCACCTGCCTGCTTGGCATCGTGATCTTTATCGACGACTATTTCAACTGCCTGACGGTTGGAACCGTGATGCGTCCCGTAACGGACAAATTCGGAATTTCGCGTGCAAAGCTTTCTTATCTGATCGACGCCACCGCCGCGCCGGTCTGCATTATTGCGCCGATCTCCAGCTGGGCGGTCGCCGTGGCCGGTAATATCGGCCTGGACAACAGTTTTTCGCTGTTTGTGCAGGCCATTCCTTACAACCTTTACGCTCTGCTCACAATCGGTATGCTTCTGGTGGTTTGCCTGACCAATTTTGATTTTGGCCCCATGAAGAAAGCAGAGGAAGAGGCCAAGCGTCAGCTAGAAGAAAACTCCGACGACGATGAGGTGGACTTTGACGGGATCAAGCCCTCCAAAAACGGCCGCGTTCTCGATCTTGTGATCCCGATTTTCGTACTGATCGTTTTCTCCATTCTCGGCATGGCATACGTCGGCGGCTTTTTCAGCGGCGGAATCGGATTTGCCGAGGCGATCGGAGAAGACCCGATTATCGGTCTTTCCATTGGCGCATTCTGTGCGCTGCTGGTCGCCGCGCTGCTCTACATTCCGCGCAAAACGATTTCGTTCCGCGGTTTCATGGATGGTATCGTCAAGGGTGTAAAGTCTATGGTCCCTGCCATTATGATCCTGACGCTTGCCTGGTCGCTCAGCGGGATTTGCCGCGACATGATCGGTACCGGACCGTTTGTGGCTGATTTGGTCTCCCAAATGGCAAGCTCTTCCGGAAATCTGGTATTCCGCCTTCTCCCTGCAATCGTCTTTGCACTGGCGGCGTTCCTCTCCTTTTCCATGGGAACAGCCT
>JAHZES010000080.1:0-2675 GCA_019421725.1 Clostridiales bacterium
AATCCTGCAAATTATGCAACGGGTGAATTAATGTTTTTTCTTGGAGTAGCGGGAATTTTTGCAGATAATTTTGCACTTTTTCTGCTGATTCGCCGAATTCGCCACACGGTTGTCCCCAATACGCAGGCCGATGCGGATGAATTTTTAGAGACCTGATGATTCATAATGAAAAAGTAATTCATCGCTTTGCTCCGATTGACACCGCCCCTGAAATGTGCTATTATTGTGAAAACTTTATCTGTATTATTTTGTGTTTGACTACATTATGACATGTTAGCGTAATACGAGAGTGCAGGTGCAAAGTGGTAAACATGTAGCACGGTAAAGCAATGAATTTGCGACTGCCGTACAATATGTCAAAAAAATACATGGAGGAGAAGAAAATGCGCAAACTATTCAAGAGAGCAGCTGCCCTCACGCTTGCTGTGTTGATGCTTGTTCCGGCGTTCGCCGCCTGTAAAAACACCAGCGTGAAAAAGCTCACCACCCCGCTGGTCGTGGGTTATTCCGCGTTCAGCCAGAAGTTCAGCCCGTTTTTTGCAAAAACAGGCTACGATCAGGATGTTGCCGATATGGTCAGCATCAGCCTGATGACCACAGATCGCTCCGGCGGAACCATTTATAAGGCGATCAAGGGCGAGACCGTCGAGTATAACGGCACCAAGTACACCTATACCGGCCCGGCGGATATTGCCGTTAATTTTGATAAGACCGCTAACATTACCACCTACACCATTCAGATGCGCGACGATATGAAATTCAGCGACGGCGAAAAAGTAACCGCCGACGACGTGATTTTTACTTATTACGTTCTGGCCGATCCTTCCTACGACGGATCCTCCACGCTGTATTCTACGCCGATCGTCGGCATGCAGAACTATCGTACGCAGACCAGCGACGAGGTTTATGCCAAGTATAAGGATTTCGGAGAAAAGATTCTGGCAGCCGGGGCGGATCATACATGGTCGTCCTCCGATGCCTGGACGGAGGAACAGCAGAAGGGCTTCTGGGAGATCGTCGATACCCAGTGGACCGCCGACCTGCAATCCATTGTAGATACCTGCGTTGCGAGCTATGCTTCTGCAGCCGCGGATCTCGGCTTTGACAAGAGCAAGCTGGATGACGCCAACTATGCCGTTGCGTTCGGTATGGCGGCCTGGGGTTTTGGCGAAATGAAGGATGGCACGCTGACCGGTGCTTCAGGCAAAAAAATGGGATATCGCGGGCGGAACCTATCCGACCATCGAAGAGTTCCTTGACGAGGCAAAAGCGGCCTACGACGGCAGCGTTGAGGCCTATCTTGCTGCGGACGAATCTCCTGACAGCACAGATATTGCCGGAAATTCCGTGGAGACTTTCATCAGCACCTACGGCCCGAAGGATGCATCCATGAACATCAGCGGTATTAAAAAGACCGGCGACTATTCCGTCGAGGTTACAACCACCGGCTACGATGCCGCTGCAATTTACCAGATCTGCGGCATTACGGTTGCTCCGATGCACTATTACGGCGACAAAGCCAAATACGATTATGACAACAACAAGTTTGGTATTGATTTCGGCGATCTTTCCGGTGTAAAGTCCAAAACGACCACTCCGCTCGGCGCCGGTGCTTACAAATTTGTGAAGTATGAAAACAAGACTGTCTATTTTGAGGCAAACGAGCATTACTACAAGGGCGCTCCCAAGATCCAGAACATTCAGTTTAAAGAGACCGCCGATGCAGATAAGGTGCCTGGCCTTTACAACGGTACCATCGATATCAGCGACCCGGCAGGTTCTGCTCAGACCATGAAGGAAATCAAGGGCTACAACTCCAACGGCGAAGTCAGCGGCGACACCATTACGACCAGCATGGTGGATAACCTTGGCTACGGCTTTATCGGCCTCAACGCCAACACCATCAAGGTTGGGGACGACCCGGCTTCCGATGCGTCCAAGGATCTGCGCAAAGCGTTCATGACCGTATTTTCCGTTTACCGTGACGTTTCTATCGACAGCTACTACGGCGAGCTGGCCGACGTTATCAACTACCCGATTTCCAACACCTCCTGGGCTGCTCCGCAGAAGTCGGACGACGGCTATCGCGTTGCTTATTCCGTGGATGTTGACGGCAAAGATATCTACACCTCCGACATGAACGCCGACGCGAAGTATGACGCTGCGCTGAAAGCGGCGCTTGGCTTCTTTGAGGCGGCAGGCTATACCGTTTCCGACGGCAAAGTTACCGCAGCTCCGCAGGGCGCAAAAATGGAGTATGAGGTCATCATCGGCGCTGAAGGTGCCGGCGACCATCCGTCCTTCGGTATTCTGACCAATGCCAAAGCGGCTCTGGAGAAGATCGGTATCACCCTGACCATTAACGATCCGGCGGATTCCAACATTATGTGGGATAAAATTGATGCCGGTACGCAGGAGATGTGGGTCGCTGCATGGCAGGCCACGATCGATCCTGATATGTATCAGGTTTACCACAGCAACAATGTTGTCGGCAAGGGCGGAACGGATTCCAACGGCTACGCGATCGCAGATCCCGAGCTGGATGCAAAGATCATGGATGCCCGTACCAGCGATGACCAGTCCTACCGCAAGAGCGTTTATAAGGACTGCCTGAATATTATTCTTGACTGGGGCGTTGAGCTGCCGGTTTACCAGCGTAAAAACTTTGTTGTATT
>JAHZES010000080.1:2685-7188 GCA_019421725.1 Clostridiales bacterium
TCACCACCTATTACGGCTGGATGCGCGAAATTGAAAACCTGGAAAACTATGAAGCAAAATAATTGCCCGGCGCGGGAAATTTAAGCGTTTTCGTTCGTTGAGCCTTCCGGTCTCCGGCAGGCTCAATGTTCTATTTATAAAGATCACCGGACTTCTTCGCAGGAACGGATCCGGTTAAGAGAGGACATGTATATGAAGAAATTCGTAGCAAAACGATTGTTGATCAACGTTGTGATCCTTTTTTGCGTAGCGTTGATTATCTATGCCGTGATGCGCTGCATGCCGACCTCCTATATTGAAAACCTCGCGCGGGAAAAAGCTTCGCTGCCCGGCGCCAAAAGCTACAGAGAATGGCTCGACCAGCTCAATGAGCTGTACGGCATGAACAGTGGCATTCTGGAAGGCTTTTTTCGTTGGCTCGGAAATGTCTTTCACGGCGACTTTGGTGAATCGTGGGAATACAACGTCCCTGTTATTCAAAAGTTTAAGGACGTTATTTGGGATTCCTTCTTTCTCGGCCTTGTTTCCTTTATTCTTGAGATCGTCATTGCCATCCCGCTTGGCGTTCTGGCTGCCCGCAAGCAGTACAGCCGCGCCGACTACGCCATTACCGTCTTTGCGCTGATCGGCGTGTCTCTTCCCACCTTTTATATTGCGACTATTTTAAAGTATATCTTTTCCGTTCAGCTCGGCTGGCTCGACCTTTACGGAAAAGTCGGGCGGTTTTACGACCAGCTTGATACCTTCGGAAAAATCCTTGATGTTGCGCAGCATTATATTATGCCGGTTGTTACGCTCACCATTGTCAGCGTCGGCAGCCTGATGCGTTACACGCGTACCAATATGCTGGAGGTCCTGAATTCGGACTTTATCCGCACGGCGCGTGCCAAGGGCCTTTCCGAAAGCAAGGTGATCAACAAGCATGCGTTCCGCAACACGCTGATCCCGTTGGTCACCATCATTGGAGGGTCGCTGCCGGGACTGTTCGGCGGCGCAATGATCACCGAAACGCTTTTCCAGATTCCCGGCATCGGCTGGACCTCATATCAGGCGATGACGACGGGCGACATTCCTTTCTCCATGTTTTATATGGTCTTTATGGCGCTGCTGACACTGATCGGAACACTAATTGCGGATATTCTTTACGCCGTGGTCGATCCGCGCGTCAGAGTAAATTAAAAAGGAGGACAACCCTGTGAATAAAGAAAACACAACGCCCGAAACCAAACAGCATCACAGTTCCTCCTCCTCTCTGGATGATGAACAGCGCATCAAGGTGCTGTCCCCTTCCATGCTCGTCTTTAAGCGTTTTATTCGGAACCGGTTGGCCATTGCGGGAACCATCATTATTGTGGTGATGTTTCTGTTTTCGTTTGTTGGCGCGCTGATCAGCCCTTACGGCGAGTCGCAGATTTTTGAAAGCGACCAGCAGATGAGCAAGGATTATGCAAGCGCCTCGTTCAACACGGATTACCGCTTTGCGGTTTTTGACGGTCAAACGCTGCCCTCCGCCGCAAGAAGCCAGATGCTGATTGCCATCAACAACGGCGAAGCGACGTATGAGGCGGACGGCACCACGTACTATCTGACGGAAGAAGGAGAAGATTTTTACACGATTTCTGCCTTTTCACCGTTGTTTTCGGTAACGGCGAACAAGCTTGGCTACTCTTATTTGGGAGACGCCAGCGCAGAGCTGCGGACCGCGTTCGAAGCTGCGGTCGCCAATCAGGCGGAGAAATTTACTGTTGGGGAGACCGAATACCAGATTTCCCAAAACGGCAAGCGGTATGAAATCGGCAGCATTCAGCGCCTGGCAGCCGCTTCCCATATGAATTTTGACGTAGTGGATGCAGATTATCAGCCCAGCGCGAACTTCCGCTATGCCGCGCAGAAGGCGCTGAGCGCAGGCGAAGGCTCCTTTGAAGCCGACGGCGTCAGCTATACGCTGAAGGCGGAAAGCGACGGCGGCGTTGTTCTGCAGGACGGCAAGGAGATCGTCAGCATTTCACCGCTTGCTGTTCAGGCGATGTCCGGCGACGTTTTTCTTTCGGTTGAGTTTAAGCAGACACTGCGCAGCGCGATCGAATCCGGCGAGTTTAAAAACAACGAGCTGACCTTTACCATGCAGGAAGACGGAGAGGACGTGGAATACCGCGTTGTGCGCGACAACACGACCTTCCTCATCAAACGCATGACCAATACCCGCCTGATCTCCATGTACGAAGCGCCCTCGGCGGCACACTGGCTCGGGACTGACGCGAACGGCATGGATATTCTGACCCGCCTGATGTACGGCGGCCAGATTTCTCTGCTGATCGGGTTTATCGTTATCTTCATCGAAACGTTTATCGGCGTCATTCTTGGCGGCATTTCCGGTTACTTTGGAGGCTGGGTCGATAACATCATTATGCGTTTAGTGGATATTTTCAACTGTATTCCGCAGTATCCGCTGCTGATCATCATCGGCGCGATCATGGACGCTGCGCGCATTGACCCGCAGCTGCGCATTTATTACCTGATGCTGATCCTCGGCGTGTTGGGCTGGCCGGGTACCGCGCGCCTGGTCCGCGGGCAGATCCTTTCGCTGCGCGAGCAGGAGTTTATGACGGCGACCGAAGCGACCGGGATCTCTGTTTCACGCAGGATCTTCCGGCATCTGGTGCCGAACGTAATTCCGCAGCTGATCGTTGTGGCAACAATGGGTCTCGGCAATATTATTCTTACCGAATCCACGCTGAGCTTCCTTGGCCTTGGCGTTAAGTTCCCGTTTGCTTCCTGGGGCAATATTATCAGCGCCGTCAGTACGGTTTATGTGATGACAAATTACTGGTTTGTCTGGATTCCGGCCGGGATGCTGATCCTGCTGACCGTGCTTGGCTTCAACTTTGTCGGCGACGGTCTGCGCGATGCGTTTGACCCGAAGATGAAGCGTTGAGGAGGGATGAAAGCGTGAAAAAAGAAAGCAAAAAGTCTGTCAGAAATGCAAACTATATTTCCGCACGCGAATCGCGGCGCATTTCAAAGGAAAACCGCAAAATTACGGCGGCCATTGAAAAACAGCGCAAACGCAAAAACGTTCCGCCTCAGGAATATATGACGCAGATGAAGAATCCAGACAATGTCGTGGAATTCGATAATTTGCACACCTATTTCTTCACCGATATCGGAACCGTAAAGGCGGTCGACGGCGTCAGCTTTGAAGTACCAAAGGGCAAGACCGTCGGCGTGGTCGGGGAATCCGGCTGCGGCAAATCCGTAACAAGCCTTTCACTGATGCAGCTGGTTCAGAGACCGCAGGGGCAGATCGTGGAGGGGTCCATCCGTTTTGACGCGGGCGACGGCGTTTATGACATTGCCAAGACGCCGCTGAATGTGATGCAGCATTTGCGCGGCAACAAGATGTCGATGATTTTTCAGGAACCGATGACCAGCCTGAACCCGGTGTTCCGCATCGGAATGCAGGTGGACGAGGTCATTGAGCTGCACAATCCGGAAATGAGCAAGGAAGACGTGAAAAAGCGGACGATCGAAATGCTGGAGCTGGTGGGGATCGCCAACAGCGAAGGCGTGTATCAGATGTATCCGCACGAGCTTTCCGGCGGAATGCGGCAGCGCGTTATGATCGCCATGGCACTGGCCTGCAGCCCGGGTTTGATCATTGCCGACGAACCGACCACGGCGCTCGACGTTACCATTCAGGCGCAGATCCTTGATTTGCTGCGGGATCTGAAGGATAAGATCAACAGCAGCATTATGCTGATCACACACGACCTCGGCGTGATTGCCGAAATGGCCGATTATGTCGTTGTAATGTATGCCGGACGCGTGGTAGAAAAAGGAACCGCCGCCGAAGTGTTTGCACATCCAAGTCACCCCTATACCATCGGTCTGCTTGCCAGCAAGCCGGTCGTCAATAAGGATGTTGACCGCCTGTATTCCATTCCGGGCAAGGTGCCAAACCCGATCAATATGCCGAATTACTGCTATTTTAAAGACCGCTGCGAAATGTGTGTTGCCGAATGCAGCGGCGATTACCCGCATGAAATTTCGCTTTCCCCAACGCACAAGGTGTGCTGCTACCGCTATTTGGAGCATTACCTGAAGCAGGAGAACGGCGCTGCTGCTGCGGCGGCAAAAACCGAAGCCGAAGAGCTTGCAGAAAACGGAAAGGAGGAACCGGACAATGGATGAAAATGTGAAGCTTTCCGAAAACTCTTCTGCGGCTGAGGCCAGGTACACGCTGGAGGTGCGTAATCTTCAGAAATATTTTCCGATCAAGGGCGGTATGCTTGGCAAGCCGAAGGGCTTTGTCAAAGCGGTGGACGGCGTCAGCTTTCACATTAAGCCCGGCACCACCATGGGGCTCGTAGGAGAATCCGGCTGCGGCAAAACAACGACCGGCCGCGCAATTTTGCGTCTGGAACCCAAAACGGGCGGGGACGTGCTCTTTAACGGGCAGGACGTTTATGCGCTCAGCCCCAAGGAGATGCGTGCGCTGCGCCC
>JAHZES010000080.1:7198-8641 GCA_019421725.1 Clostridiales bacterium
TTCCAGCCTTTCGCCGCGTCTGCCTATCGGCGAGATCATCAGCGAAGCCGTGCGTGAACACAATATTGTTTCCAAGGAGGAGCTGGACGACTACCTTGACCGCATTATGGGGCTTTGCGGACTGCAGCCGTATCACAAGGACCGTTACCCGCACGAATTTTCCGGCGGCCAGCGGCAAAGAATCTGCATTGCCCGTGCGCTGGCGCTTAACCCGCAGTTTGTAGTTTGTGACGAGCCGGTCTCCGCACTGGACGTTTCTATTCAAGCGCAGATCATTAATTTGCTGAAAGACCTGCAGGACGAAATGCATATGGCCTATCTGTTTATTTCGCACGACCTTTCCGTCGTCGAGCACATCTCCGACACCATCGGCGTTATGTATCTCGGCAGTCTTGTGGAATTTGGCGACAAGAAGGAGATCTTCAAAAATCCGCTTCACCCCTATACACAGGCCTTGTTCAGTGCAATCCCGATACCGGATCCGACGGTAAAGATGAACCGCATTATTCTGGAAGGCAGCATTCCCTCGCCGGCAAACCCGCCAAAGGGCTGCAAATTCCATACCCGCTGCAAGTACTGCATGGAGCGCTGCAAAACCGAAGCGCCGAAGGCGGTCCACGTCGACGAGCACCACACGGTCGTTTGCCACCTTTATGACGACAGCACCACCGCGCAGGTAAAAAGCGAGGAATGATTTCGGAAAGGAACCGTATGAGAGACTTGAACAAAAACAAGGAAGCACAGGACGACGACGAATTTGTTGTTGCCAAAATGAATGTGGACGGTATGCCTTGGTACACGCCGCCTTCCGATGCTGAAAATCATGCCGGAGAAGGAGAACCGCCCTCCCGCAGAGAAACGCTGCGGATGATGTGCGGCGCGCTTAAGGCTGCTTTGCTGGTTGGCGCGGTGTTTGCGGGGGGCTTGCTGTTGTTTTTGCTCTTCTGCGTTTATGTCTGGTTCCGTTAATTTAACTCAAACGGCGGGAAGCGAGCGCTGCCCGCCGTTTTTTCTGGTGCAAAGGGTGGAATGTTAAGTGGCAGAAGAAAAAAGATATTCCGCTTCGCTGCAAAAGCACCTTGTCTCCTGCCCCGTCTGCGGCAAAGAGGTGCTTGACCATATGACAAGGTGTCCTTTTTGCGGCGAGGAGCTGACGCCGCGCGGATACGATTCCCGCAATTTCGAAAAGCTGCAGCCTGTTCGGCGTGCATTGCTGATCGTTTTTGGAGTCGCTGCCGCGGTATTGGTGGTTTGGGTGCTGACCGGCAGGTTTGGCGGGTAAGGCTTGCCGAGCCTGCAGAAGGCCGATGCGTGCAGCGGTTTGGAGCGCCGTGCGCAACGGTTCTTCGATTTTCGTTATGACAGAACAAAAAAGGAATCCAGACCGAAATTTGAAGTGACCCCAAAAAGTTAGACAATATTCTGAAGTAAAAAATGTTCAAG
>JAHZES010000081.1 GCA_019421725.1 Clostridiales bacterium
TGCCCAAAATCAAGAACAAATCGATCGCCCGAATCAAAAGCCCTCTGCAACCCGCCCGCTTTTTCAACTCTGGCGCCAAACGGCGCGGCGTTATCGCTTGTAATGCAAACCACACAGTCGGACCTGATTTCCGTTTCATGCAGAGGAGGCGTACTGTCCTCTGCTTTCTGAATAAAATACTGATTCGTTTCCAATTTTTCTCCTTTTGTTCTCTGTTTTATTTAAGCTGCGGCCGTAGCGCTGCCGCACCTTGCGGGTATCCGGAAGCTTTTTAAACACGGAGCCTCACTTCAACGCAGGTCCCGCCGTTTTCCGGAGTGGAAAGCCGTAATCCGTATGCCTCTCCGTACTGCAGCTTTAATCGACGGTTAATGTTGATCATCCCGATCCCGTGGGAATGAACCACGCTTTTTCTCATCTGGGGCAGCGGCTCCGAAACCGGGTCGGCAAAGCGCGCATTCAGCCACTCCATGGTATCCGGGCGCATGCCTGCGCCGTTGTCGACCACCCGGATCGTCAGCAGATCCCCGTCGCAGGCCATGGAAACGGCGATCTCCAGCTGCTGCTCCGGTTGCATTCCGTGTTCGCAACTGTTTTCCAGCAGCGGCTGCAGCGTAAACCGCGGGATTTGAAACGTATCCAGGTCGTCCGGGAGCAGATTCTTATGAATTTTGATATCGATCGAATCCCCGTACCGCATGTGGATCAGCTTTACATAATTTTCCGTAAAATTCAGTTCCTCGCTAATACTCCACACAAGCGTCCAGTCGTTAAAAATCGGGCGCAGCAGGTTGCTCAAAACGATCAGCATATCGGAAACCTTGTCCGCGCCTGCAAAAATTGCCATCCACCGAATCGACGCGATGGAATTGTAAATAAAATGCGAGTCGATCTGCGACTGCAGGTTTCTCATTTCGAGCAGAAGCGTTTCCTTCTCGTTCTTTCCCTTCTGCAGCAGAAGGTCGTTGATCGAACGAATCATTTCATTAAACTGCTGCTGCATGGTCAGGATCTCCTGCGTACGCGCAGATTCCTTAATTTGAACCTGCAGATTCCCCTCCTTTACCTGCAGCAGAGCTTTAGTTACCTGATTCACCGGGCCGGTAAAGCGGCTGACCCAAATTGTGTACAGCACCGTCATAAACGCCAGCAGCCCAAGACCGATCAAAATGGAAAGTGTGAGCAGCGTGTCGGTGCTTTTGTGCTGCACGCCGGTCGGCACGGTTTTGACGAGCATCCAGTCAGGATTCCCCATGCGATAATAAATAACCTGATATTCCGCCTTATCCTCAGCCGTAAAAATCACGCTTCCGTACTGAGAATCCTTATCGATGATGCCGTAATAGCCTGGGACCTCTCCAAACAGAGAAAAATCCGTTCCGGAAATCTGCATCCCCGTTTCATTCAGCAGGCACACCGAGCTTTCCGTTCCGGAAAGAAGTTCAAAACACTTCTGCAATGAGGATTCCTTGACCGAGACCATCATATTGATTACTCCGCTGCCGCCGGACTGCGTGAAGTTCGTCATCCTGCTCACGCCGCAGATCAGCAGATCCTCCGCGGTCATCTCCCCGGAAATATGCACGCCGGTAAATTCCGTTTTCGAAAAAGCCCCAAGCCATCTGGTCGTATTCCCGTTCCCTGGCTGCGCGGAACGGCAGAGTTCATTGATTTTTGCGGCGATCTCACTGTTTCCGTCCTCAAAGAAGTGCCACGTGTTAGAAACCCCGCACATGGTATCGTCATTGCGGAAAAAGAGGATCGCATTCAGATCATAGTTGAGCTTCAGCCCTTTTTCCATCGCTTTCCAAAAATTGATCCTGTTGAGCGTTTTCTTTAACGGGTCGGCTTCCTGATATTCACTCAGCAGGTATTGGTTAACGATCGCCTCGTCCTGTACCCGAAACGCGGAAAGCGACGCCGCCGCAAGCATTTCATTAATGCGGGAAGCGGCGCGCGAAAAGCTCTGCATCGTCGATTCTTCCTCGGCAGCCTGAATTTGCTTGCCATAAATGCCGGATGTAATAAAAACCGGCAGCAGGATCCCGGCAATCAGAAACAAAACCGAAACCACAAGCAGCCGGGATTTCAGCGTTTTAAAAAATCTGATTTTTTCCCGTTTTGCCATGTATGCTTAATCTCTCCCAAGCCGCAAATTCCGCAGAGCCTCAGTCTTCTCTCCTCCAACGGCGGGGCGGCTTTCCCATCTTCTGTTTGAAAAAGCGAATAAAATAGGTCATGTCCGAATAGCCGCAGCGCTGCGCGATCTCCATAACGGAAAGCTCCGTCGTATTTAAAAGAGTACAGGCCTTTTCCATTCGCACGTCGCCAATATATTCTGAAAAGCTACATCCTGCCATCTGTTTAAAAAGCGACGCATAATAATTTGGGCTAAGCGCAACCATATTTGCCAGACTGCTCAGGCTGATGGATTCTTCCGCATGCCCCCGAATATAGCGCATGGTCTCCAATATTTTTTCTCCGTAGACGGAATGCCCGCCCACAGCGGGAAGCAGCAGCTTTGAGAAATACTCCAGAGCCGATTGTGCCGACTGCACCTTTGCCAAAGCATCCTGAATTTCTGTCTGGTCGGGCAGATTCTCGCCAAAAAACGAGGAACGGTACAACTCCGTAAGCTCAACCGCTATCTGAAGAAAAGCGGCTCTGTTTTCAAAGGAGCTGCGCAGATCCTGCAAGCGAACAAAAAAAGCCTCTTTTTTCCCGGGGACTCTCCATGGTACTATTGTAATCTGACGCTGAAAATCGTCAATGCCCTTCAGCAGCTTTTTCTGTGCGGAAGACGTACCGTCGCGCCAAACAGTTAAAGTATCCGGGTAAAAAAAATTATCCTGCAGCACCTTTTGTCCCTTTTTCCAGAAAAGGTCGCAGTCCGCTCCGCCTGAACCGGGCAACAGCAGCGCCATGCGCAGCCTTGCGCCCAAAATATCGGAGCTGTAGCGGGCAAGCTCCAATAACGAAGCGTTCAGATCGGAAGGCAGTGCGTCCGTGTTTTCCGGCAACACATAGACCGCCTGGTTTTCATTTAAAAAGCTGTTTTGAATTCCAAAGGAGGACAGCTTGTCCAAAAACATTGCCTGCACGGTCGGCAGCAGGATCAGTTTGGTGTCGTCGCCTTCCAACTGCAGGATCAGTATCCCTCCGAACGGCTCCTGTTTTCTCCCCTTGCGCTCACATTCCTGCCGGTAGCGGTCCGGGTCGTGATGAACAAGCACAAAATTACGAAACAGGTCGTCCGTTCCGTTAAACTCGCCGCTCTCCGGTGAGAAATGAGGGCTTCCGTCCAGATTTCTTTTGGCCTGCTGCAGCAGCTTGAGAATATCGCCCTGCGACATGGTCGCCTTCAACAGATAGCCGGTAATATGCATCTGCATAAGCTGATACAAAATTTCGAACTCTTCCAGACAGGTGACCACAATGATCTCGCAGTCGGAGCCGGTCTCCCGTATTCTCCGGATCAGCTCGGTCCCGTCCATCCCCGGCATCCGAAGATCTGTGATTACAATATCCGGTTTCAGGGCGCCAAAGGTCTCCCATGCGCTTGCCCCGTTGCTTTCTGCCGCAATCACCTGCATATCCAGTGAATTCCAAGGGATCGAGGAGCTGAGCCCCATCCGTACCAACAGCTCGTCCTCCGCAATCATCACCGTATACAATCTCATTTTCCTCCCTCACCGCCAAGTTGGACATTTCCATTATACTCACAAATTTCTTTTCTGTCAAACAAACCGAAAACCTATTAAAAAGAGCAAGCAAACTGTTCGATTACTTTATATTTGAAGAATCTCACTGCGAAGTTGAACAATTCGAAGAATTCTTTGGGTTAATTGGGCATATTATATGAATCATAAGAAAAAAATAAGCAAAAATTGAAGAATTCTATTTTTATCGGGAAACAAAACTGTGTTTTATTTTTCATTGCAAAGCTCGTCATGTTCATATATACTATTACCAGTATAAAATTTTCATTTAATTTTATACTTTATCACAAAACTGATTTTCGTTCCTTTTCCGGACTCGGCAGTTACTTTTTTCCGTTGTGCGGAGCGGCGAAAATTCAGCCACCAAAAAAGGAGGAAGACAATTTGAAAGCAAAAAAAATTATTTCCATGGCTCTGGCTCTGCTGATGATTCTTTCCCTGACGATCGGCTGTCAGAAATCCGGCGGAACTGCATCCGTCGCTGACCCCGGCTCCAGCACAGAGTCCAAGGGCGCCGTTCCGACAGGAGATCCGGTCAAGATCTCGATCGGCAGTATGTCGGAATATCAGACCACTCCGTGCCAGTGGTACGAAACCGAGGTTTGGCAGGAGCTGCAGAAGCGTGCCAACGTTGTTATTGATTCTTTCAACTATTATGATTCCGACAAATTCAACATGCTCCTCGCGGGCAACGATATGCCTGACATCATCTTCTCTTATGCGCCGCAGAAGCTGCCGGATATTATCGACGCCAAGCTGGCGCTCGACCTGAAGCCCTACCTGAGCACCTACACCGATCTTGACGGCGAGGCTTACAAGCAGTCCAACGAAATCACCAGCGGCTTCTACGGCGGCGACGAAAAGGCGCTGTACTTCCTTGCCACATACATCGGCCTGGAGCTGCGCGACGGTGGTGTCGTTAACTACCGCGGCTACAACGCCCGTTGGGACTGGTACAAAGAGATCGGCACGCCGGACATCAAGAGCAGCGACGATTACATTGCCGCTATCGAGGCGATGGTCGCCAAGCACCCGACCACTGCGGATGGCAAAAAGGTTTACGGCACCGGTATAGACGGTACATATCTGGAAAAATGGTTTATTAACGGCTGCTTCTCCAAGCCCGCTTATATGAACCTCTGGACCTTCGGCGGTTACCTCTACATGGAAGGCCTGGACGACGGCAAGCTCTACAACGCTTACACCAACCTGGAGCGCTCCGCTTTCTGGTCCGACATGGAATTCTACAACAAGCTGTGGAACAAGGGCCTGCTTGATCCGGACAGCTTCACGATGACCAGTGAGCAGCGTGCGGCAAAATCCGCCGCCGGCCAGTACGCCGTTGAAATAGGTTGGCCGAACGACGATCTCTATACTGCAGAAGCGGCAAAGGATCCGAACACCCTGGCCGGTATCATCGCGATCCCGTCCGAAGCCAGCTTTGTGTTCGCCGATTATCATCAGGTAAACGGTTACTTCCCCTCCAACTTCCAGTTTGTTTCCGCCAACTCCAAGGCTATTGACGGCGCGCTTTCGTTCCTGAACGTCTGCCGCAACGTTGAAAGCCAGCGCCTGATGTACTCCGGCTTTGAGGGCAAGCACTATACCGTTGTTGACGGTGTCCCGACCCCGACCGAGGAAACGCTTGCCATGCGTTCAGCCTACAACGACGAGTGGAAAAAGACCGGTATTGAAAACACCTGCAACTTCGGCTTCCTGCAGGGCAGCTTCCTTGCTGCAGACGGTTACCCCGTCAATCTGTTTGATACCGACAAAATTCGCGCCAGTGCATTGAATCCCATGCAGAAGGATTATTGCGAATTCTACGGCGTGGAATACCCGGCTCAGGCCTGCGTGAAGCTCGCCGACGAGGGCAAGATCCCGAGCATGAGCAAGTGCTATTCCGAGCTGAACCAGTCCTGCACCGAAACGATGCCGACCGACATTCAGCGCATCCTGACCCAGTGCAACGACATTCTGTTCGCCGCCGTTCCGAACCTTGTGCAGGCCAAGACGGCTGAAGAGTTCAAGGCGATTCAGGCTCAGGTTCTTGCCGACCTGAAGGCCGCCAACGAAGAGACCGCCTGGGAGTGGTGCCTGGCCGCCAACACCAAGGCTCAGGAATTCACAAAACCGATTCTTGAAACTCTGAAGTGGTAAGCTTCGTTTCCGTTCCGGGAAACATAATGTCCAATCAGTGGGAGGCGGCTGCCGTCGCCTCCCTTTGTTTTTGAAACAGCGCGGAAAAAGAACCGGAGGCTTTTTGGCTCTTCGTTTTACAGATTCCGGCGGAAAGGTGTGATTCTTCAATATGAAAGCTCGCGAACAAGCGCTGCAGGCGTCGTCTGCGCTGCGCAGAAAGAAAGGGAAAAAGCAGTGGAGTCTGCTTTGGCTGACCCTTCCCTTTATGATTATGATTTTCCTGTTCAGTTACATCCCGCTCGGCGGATGGATTTTGTCCGTTTTTGATTTTCGCGCAGGAAAAAATCTGTTCAACTGCGCATTTTTCGGCCTGAAATACTTCAAAATGATTTTTACCGACCGAAACATCCCTCTTGTCCTTAAAAACACCGTTATTTTCTCTGCGATCTGGTTCTGCATCTCCTGGATGCCCATGATGTTTGCCGTTCTGCTGAACGAGATCCAATGTTCCAAATTTCGCAAATTCACTCAAACCATGACCACTCTCCCGAACTTCATCAGCTGGGTTATTATATATTCACTTGCATTTTCCATTCTTTCCAGCGAAGGCGCTCTCAACATGCTCATTTACAAGCTGGGCGGCCCGCAGATGGCCACCAACATTCTTGCGGACGCCGACTCCGTCTATGTTGTTCAAACCGCAATCGCTCAATGGAAAGGGCTGGGCTGGGCCTCCATTATTTACATCGCCGCAATTTCCGGCATCGACCAGGAGCAGTATGAAGCCGCTATGATCGACGGCGCCGGACGCCTGCGCTGCGCGATCCATATCACGTTCCCAAGCATTCTCCCAACCTTTGTTGTGATGATGCTGTTGGATATTTCCAACATTCTCAACACCGGCTACGAGCAGTACTTCCTGTTCAAAAATGCCATCACCGCGCCGAAGATCGAAGTGCTGGACCTTTACGTTTACCGCATGGGTCTCCAGCTGGCCGATTACTCCTACGCTACGGCCGTCGGTATCGTCAAATCGTTGATCAGCATTACCATGCTCTTTGGTGCAAACGCGCTCGCCAAAAAGATTCGCGGCACGTCAATCGTATAAAAGGAGGCAGTGTCAGATGGTTGTACAAAAAAGAACTCCCTCCAGAGTGGTATTCAACATTCTGAATTACGGCTTTTTTGCCCTGTTTACATTTCTTTGCCTGTACCCACTGTGGTATGTATTTTGCTATTCGCTCAGCGTTCCGGATCTTGCCGCCAAGGAAGGCGTCTCCTTTTGGCCGGTTGGGTTCACCCTGACAAACTTTCAGCAGGTTTTTTCGCTTGACGGGCTTTTTCATTCCATGTTTATTTCCGTTATGCGTACTGTCATCGGTACCTTCTGCACGGTCATCACCTGCATGTGGCTTGGTTACGTCTTTACCAAGGAAAAGATGCCGGCGCGCAAGTTTTTCTACCGCTTCATGCTCGTCACCATGTACGTCGGCGGCGGCATGATCCCCACCTACCTCGTTTTTCGTTCCTACGGGCTGCTGAACACGTTTGCCGTTTACATTCTGCCGGCTATGGTTTCCGCCTATTACGTCATTCTGATCAAGACGTATGTTGAGCAGCTGCCCCCCTCGCTGGAGGAATCGGCTCTGATCGACGGCGCCGGACCAATCGTTATCTTCATAAAAATCATTCTTCCGCTTTCCATGCCGATCGTGGCCACCATCGCCATTTTTTCGGCTGTCGGTCAATGGAACTCCTGGTTCGACAACCACATTTATACCTTCAACAACAAGAATCTGACGACCATGCAGTATATGCTCTATAATTACCTGAACGAAGCACAGCGCCTTGCAAACGAATTGAAAAACAACCCCAATATGCAGAGCCAGATCAACAAGCAAAACACGCTTACCCCGAACTCTGTCCGCATGACCGTGACCATGATCACCGTTTTGCCCGTACTGATTGTTTACCCCATTTTCCAGCGCTATATTGTCAAGGGAATTATGATCGGCGCCGTAAAAGGATAATTTTTTGCAAAGACTCCAAACCGCTGTATCGCTGCGCAGAAATTTACTTTTCTGCGCAGCTTTTATTTTGGCAATCCGGCCCGGTTCGGCTGTGTAAAAGCTCAATGCATTTTTCCTTCAGGAAATCGCCAATACCGCCGCCTGCGCAGTCTTTGTCCATCCCGCCAACGGTCGGCAGGCCCTTCGGGATCCGCACCGCATTTTTTACGAGAATTTACGTTGCTTAGCTTATAATATTTTGTTTAGCGGCAAAAAAGCTTTCATTTTTTCAATTTTAAGAAAGCTCTTTATTTCTGTCGGATAGCGCTTTATAATCTGATAGTTAACGAAACAGTTATTTATCATGCTGCAAAGCTCTATGCCGGGATGATACTGCAAAGGCTGTTAAAAGCGGAGGAGTTATACTATGAATATTTTGTCGGACATCTTTCAATTTCTTTTGGATACCGTTTGCGGCGTCCCGATGATCACGGTAATTCTGGTCGCCGGGCTGACCGTGACGATCGTTCTGCGCGGCGTTCAGTTCCGCAGGTTTGGCTTTGCGCTGCGCCACTGCTTTTCCGGTGCGTTCGGCAAAAAGAGCAAAAAGGGCTCCGTTACGCCGTTTCAGGCCATGTGTACTGCTCTTGCCGCAACGGTGGGAACCGGCAGCATTGCCGGCGTCGCCGGTGCCATCTCCTGCGGCGGACCGGGCGCCGTGTTCTGGATGTGGGTCTCGGCGCTGTTCGGCA
>JAHZES010000082.1:0-271 GCA_019421725.1 Clostridiales bacterium
CGGCGTTTGTGCGTTTTGCAAAAGAAAACGGAATTCCTGTTATTATGGCGCATGCGCCGTATACGCTCAATGCCTGTTCTGCAGACGAACATACGCGCGACCTGGCCTATCAGATCATGGAGGATGACCTTCGGCGGCTGGAGGCGATCCCGGGAACCTACTATAATTTTCACCCCGGCAGCCACGTGAAACAGGGCGTAGAGACCGGAATCCTGCAGATTACGGAGCTGCTCAACCGTATTCTTACCCCGGAACAGCATACGACGGTTTT
>JAHZES010000082.1:322-4381 GCA_019421725.1 Clostridiales bacterium
GCAGTCCACCACGGTGCTGTTGGAGACCATGGCCGGAAAGGGCAGCGAGGTAGGGCGTACCTTTGAGGAGCTGCGGCAGATTATCGACCGCACCGAGCGGCAGGAAAAGCTGGGCGTCTGTCTGGATACCTGCCATGTCAACGATGGCGGGTACGATATCGTGAACCGTTTGGACAGTGTGCTTGAAGAGTTTGACCGCGTAATCGGACTTGACCGGCTGAAAGCGATCCATTTAAACGACAGCAAAAATCCGCTTGGCAGCCACAAGGATCGCCACGAAAAAATTGGCGAGGGTACGCTGGGGCGGGAAGCGCTTGCGAGAGTAATCAACCATCCCGCCTTGCGCTCGCTTCCGTTCTTTTTGGAAACGCCGAACGACCTTAACGGCTACGCCAATGAAATTGCGTTGCTGAAAAGTCTGCGCCAGGAGCCTTGACCGTACGGAAATTCATGCGCGTTTTGCAGGCACATTAATAACCGCCGCACAGTACTTTTTCCCCGTGTTGTGCGGCGGTTTGACGTTTTAAAAGTGTTTTCCTTTTGGGCGTTTTTGGGGTCTGCTGCCGAGGTCAATATCCGGCGCAGCATCTCCCAATACTTCTCCCTCCGACAAAAGAACCGATACAGCGATCGCCAGAATAATGAAAGAACCGAAGCTGCCGAATGAAATATCCCGCAAAATGTTTCGGTTTGAGCGGCCGGTGGAAACGGAAAACACACCAATGTAAAACAAAACCGATAGAAATGAAAAGAAACTCATGCTGTAAAAGAGACGTTGGGTTTTGACCCAGAACAGGATTGAAAGACAGGTAAATAATATGGCGAGCACAACAGAAACGCCGACAGTTGTTTTTTTGCTTTTGCAAAGAGGCGGAAAGCATATTACAGTAAGAAACAGCACGCCGGCTGCAGGAAATACGGCAAGCATCATCGTTTCTAAATTCAAAGGGTAGTTTTTTACAATATAATAGGTACAAACAGAAAAACCGGCGGCAACAGAATTCATTAAAAAGCTGATAATATATAGGGAGGAGATACGTTTGCCCAAAATATGAAAAGGAATCGCCAGAGCCATCAAGAAGATTCCCGCTGCAAGACTGTACCAACTCTGAAACAGCTGACGCGCTGCAAAAGCAGAGACGACCAGCAGCGCCAGTGAGATCAGGGAAAAAAGAAGTATTTGCGAAGCCTTGCGGTAAGAATTTATAAATACTTTTTCCATCTGGCACACTTCCCGTAATCAGTCTTACAGTATGTTTGTGGTGCAGGTATTAAAGATAGTCGAACCGTGGGGCAGAACGGCGGCCTTTGCCTTATTGTAGGGAAATTGTATAAGAAAAAGAGCGTTTTTCACCTGGCTGAAGGATAACCGCATAGGGCTTATCCTCAAATCTGCCGCTTTCTCCGATCATTGCGTTTACGCCGACCCAAGGCTCGATACAGAGGAAGGGGGCGCGTTTTTTTGGCGGTGTCCAAAAACCGAGCATCGGAAATTCCGAAAAATCAACGGTGGCGCTATGTGCGTCATTTCTGTTTTTCAGAGTAACGGTTCGGGAACACAGATCGTTAAAAATCAGCGCACCGTTGTCAAAAAGGGAGTAATCTAAAGGAATGCGGCTGCTGTTTTTCAGCATCGGGCGCAGTGCAAGAGGATCGATCATTCCCAGCTCGGCATTGATCGTCCAGGAATCCGCCTGTTCCTTCCGGTCAAATACCAGTTCATAATCTTCAAAACGGTTGCCGTTTGTCGGGCAAAGAAAAGCGGGGTGTGCGCCAATGCAGAACGGCATCGGCGCGTCGTCACGGTTTGTCACATAAAAAGCGATGCGCAATGCGCTGCCGGTCAGAGTGTATTCGGCCTGCAGGGAAAAACGGAACGGGTAGGTTTCACGCGAGATATCCGAGTCGGTCAATTCCAGCGTGATCGAAGTATCCGAATGAGAGAGCGGTAAAAATTTGCTCCGCCGGGCAAACCCGTGCTGCGGCATATAGTAATACTTGTCCCGCAGGAGCACTCCTTTTTTGTCCAACGCGCCAACAAACGGGAACAGGATCGGTGATCTGCCGGTCCAGTATGCCGCGTCTCCCTGCCAAAGATATTCCCGGCCGTCCAGCTTCAACGACTGCAGTTCCGCGCCGTTTTCTGAAATAATGGCATGCAGCTTTTCGCAGCGGATAGAAAATTCCATGAAAAACAATTCCTTTCTTTCAAGCAGATACGGTATTGCCGAACCGTTATTCTACCGGTAAGCTCATTTTCTGACGCTTTACAGGATAGAAAACTTGTCGGAAAAATCGGGGAAAAACATTTGATGATATATGTCATCCAATGTCCGGCGCAGCGCTGCGGCGTCACTGTGCGACGCGCAATCCAGACAAAGGATTTCGTATTCTACCCCAAATACGACAGAACGGATGCCGGTTTTGCGCACGCCGTTACGCAGGTAAAATGCAATGCGACGTGTGCGGATGTCGGTTTCCTCCTCATTTTCGGCAGCGTCGATGGCCTCTGACTCCAGAATTACCGTATCAAGCTGCTGCAGCTCACAGCGCAGCAGCGCTAAAAAATGACTTCCGATCCCGTCGCCGCGTTTTCCGCGCAGAACTGCAAAGTAATCCAGCAGCGCCGCTTTTCCGTTTTTACTTTTTACGAAGAACGCGTATCCGCGCAGCGCAGCACCCTCAAACAGCCCGAATGCAAAATAGATTCCGCTGTGCAGCATTTGCAGAATTCGTTCCAACGGCTTGACCTCGTCGGCGGGAAAGTCAAAAATCAGATGATTCTGGTAAATTTCTGAAATTTCGGTTTCACTTAATCGATTCAATTGCATTTTATAAAATCCTTTCATTGATTCTGCCGTTTTCAGCTAAAATCCTTTTAGCTTCGGCGGCTAAGAGCGAAGCAGGAGCCGTTTTCAAAGATCAGATATAGAACATCAGCGCACTGCCGCTGCGGATGCGTTCGGTTTCCCCGCTCAAATCTGCGAGCGAAACGGCAGAAAGTGTCTGCAGAACTGCATCATCCAGCCGGTCCCACAGCACGCTCCGGAATGCCGGTTCCAATTCTTTGGCAGAGTCTCCGACGGTTGCTTCCGTTTTTTCAAACAGTCCCAATTCCGAGGCGGAAAGGATATCTGCCGCTGTAATTTCCTTCGGAGCCTTGGCAAGCTGATAGCCGCCCTGCGCTCCTTTGATCGAAGTGACCAGCTGCGCACGCTTCAGCAGCGAAAAAACCTGCTCCAAATAAATTTTCGAGATCCCCAGCGTTTCTGAGATCCGCAGCACCGTCAGGCAGCTGCCGCTTTTCCAGGCGCCGGCAAGTTCGGTCATTGCCGCAACAGCGTAGCGTCCCTTGGATGAAATCCGCATTATAATCACGATCCTTCGACAAAAAATAGGCGCTCTAAAACATAGTTTATCGCTATGTAATAGAATACCCGATTTTATCAGTTTCGTCAAGAGCGGCAAAAGAATTACGCCGAGTTAACGGGTGCCTTTATGTCAATGGAGTCAAAAGGATCTGAACGTCATTCTTGCTGAGAAGCTCCTGCTCGGAAAAAAGGGAATAAATCAGCTCAATGCTGCCGCCGGAGGCGGAAAGCAGTGAAATAACGGCATGAGTTCGCACCTGCAGAGTAAGAGTTCCTGCAGCGGTTCGGTAGTCGCACACGGTATCTTCGCCGGGGCAGAACTCCATTTGTGCAGTGTCGCCGCGTATCATCAGCGCACGGTTAGACTGCACCTTGAGCGTTACCGAAGTTTCTGCGCCGTCATCGTCGCGCTCTGAATAAGCGATATACCATGCGCTTCCTTTGCGGACAAGGGCGCCGGTCGTCTGGAGCATGATCCGGTCGGATTGAGTGCCGCAAATCTGTTGACCGTCCACGCAAATATTCATGTTGTCAGTCATAGTAGTGAACCTCCTTTCAACCGTTGGCTTGCAGCGTCACAGCGTGTCCACATCCACAGGAAGAACCTCGCCGTCAATTTCGCGTCCCAAAAACAAGCTGCCCAGTGAAGCAAAGCCCTGCACGCGATCGCTGACGTAAAAAGAACAGC
>JAHZES010000082.1:4391-7834 GCA_019421725.1 Clostridiales bacterium
ACAGCGGCCGGGTTGGGGAGAAGTGTTTTTCAGTCCAAGCCTGTCCAGCATCCGCTCGGCCTCGCGGGCTGCCTCGGCTCCCGTGTCGATCAGCCTGACGGAATCTCCCATAACGTCCCGGATGATATCTGCAATGATCGGATAATGGGTGCAGCCAAGGATCAGCGTATCGATCCGGTGCTCGCGAAGAGAGGCCAGGTAGCGTTCTGCAACCATATGAGTGACCGCGTCGTCCCGCCCGACAAAGCCGCCCTCCACCAACGGGACAAAAAGGGGGCAGCTCTGTTCAAAAACCTGAGCGGCAGGGTTTATTCGGCTGATTTCATGCCGATAGGCGCCGCTTGCAATGGTGGTTGCGGTGCCGATTACGCCGATTCTGCCGCTGCATGAAGCCTCGACAGCCGCGCGGGAAGCGGGAATGACGACGCCGGTAAACGGCAGGGGGAGCGCGTTCCCAAGGTCCGCAGCGGTAGAGCTTACGGTCCCGCAGGCGGCAATAATCATTTTTACGTCATTATTCTGCAAAAAACGCATGTCCTGCGCGGCATATTTACGAATTACTTCACGGCTGCGCGAACCGTAAGGGACCCGGCCGGTATCGCCAAAAAAGATAATATTTTCATGTGGCAGCCGGCGGCACAGCTCGCGGACGGCGGTTAAACCGCCCAAACCGGAATCGAAGACCCCGATTGCTTTTTGATTCATTCGCAGGCTCAGTCCTTTCAAAAAATGAGTTTGCGCAAAGGAGACTTATAGCCCTTTGTTTTTTTCCAATGCAAGCGAGATCAGGCGATCCAACAGCTCGCCGTAGCCAATTCCTGCGGCGTCGAACAGCTTGGGGTACATGCTGATTGCAGTAAAGCCAGGCAGAGTGTTAAGCTCATTGAGCAGCACCGCGTTGTCGCTGCGGCGCACAAAGAAATCCACACGGGAAAGACCGCTGCAGCCAAGCAGGCGAAACGCTTTCACTGCAGTGGAACGCAGTGTTTCCGTCGTGGTATTATCCAGCTGCGCGGGAATGCAGAGCTTGGAATTATCGTCAAAATATTTCGCTTCGTAATCATAAAACTCATTTGCGGGCAAAATTTCCCCCGGGACGGAAGCGATCGGCTTGCTGTTGCCGAGCACGGCGCACTCCACCTCGTGACCGTCGATCCCCTCTTCGATGACAAGTTTTCCGTCCTCCTTTGCGGCCAACAGCATAGCGGCACGAAGATCCTCCGGTCGCTTTACCTTGCTGATTCCCACAGAGGAGCCTGCATTGGCGGGCTTGACAAACACGGGAAAACCGAGTTTCTGCACAATTTCATGCTCAACGGATTCCGGATTTTCCAGATAGTCGTCCGAGTAACACCAGATAAATTTTGCCTGTGCAATGCCAAACTGATCCAGCAAGAGATTGGTTACGGCCTTATCCATACAGACGGAAGAAGCTAGAACGCCGCAGCCGACATACGGAATACGTGCAAGCTCCAGCAACCCCTGGATCGTGCCATCTTCACCGTTTTTGCCATGCAGGACCGGAAAGATGACATCGACAGGAACAAAACTGCCGTCCGAAACGATGACGCCGCGGCG
Source organism: Clostridiales bacterium (assembly GCA_019421725.1). Taxonomy (GTDB): domain Bacteria; phylum Bacillota; class Clostridia; order Oscillospirales; family Acutalibacteraceae; genus CAKXIK01. Next base: position 5,970 of record JAHZES010000082.1, read on the forward strand.
GGAGGAATCCGGAGAGATCATGCAGCTTCGGTTGGAGGGATCGCATTCCCAGCTGCCGTCCGGAATTTTTTCGGGATCACCGTTAAAAAGATACCATTCACCCTTTTTTGTAATACCAATCAGCAAAAGATCGTATTTCTCGGCTGAAAGATTGCGGATTACAGAGGAAGCGGAAAGACGCGAAATTTCGTGTTCCGAGGAAACGCCGCCAAACACAACGGCTACGCGCATTTTATTCATCAGGTTTCATCCTTTCCATATCGGCCGGAGACGGCGGTTGCCGGACCGGAAAATTAATAAATTGTTTCTTGCAGACTGCCGATGTATCCGGTATAATAAAAACACGTTTTTCAGCAGTTCTTTCATCATACCACAAAGTGTGGTTCTCTGCAATTCTCAATCGGCGGCAGAGCGAAAAAAAAGATTGTGCTTTTTTGCACAACATGTTATCATAATATATTATGAGTGTTCAGCAGAAAAAAGACTGACGGACACATGCAATGACGGGAGTTGTTTATACTTGGAGCAGAAAGCACTGGATAGGATTTCGGCGCGCGTTGCCGAGGTGTTGGAAGAACAGGGCTATACCACCGTTCAGGAAGGAAAGGCCGAATCAAACCGTCCTTCTGTTTTTCGTGGTGAGACCACTGCATACGCCGTAATTTACGCAAAAAAGGAAAAGCGATTTGAATTGCGTCAGACGACCGTGGAAAACGGAAAGGTCGGGGAAGAGTGGAAGTCCGTTTCGGTCTGGCTGTTTGATCCGGATACGGCCACCATGCAGGATGCCGAGTCGATCGCAAACGATTTCTGTGATTCGCTGTCGGTGGTGATCCGTAAAAAACAGGTTGCAAAAGCACGGAAAAAGGAAAAGGGGGAAGAACGGTATGTCGACCCCGTGTTCCTGATGAATCGCTTTGCAAGAATTTTTCCGGATATGCGCTTTGCCATTCAGGCGCATAAGGACAAGTACGGCGTTGTGGTCCCTCATGCAATGACGAAGGAATTCCTGAATCCAATGATCGCGCAGCTGCTGCGCGAAGGAGATTCCCAGCAGATTTCGCGTCTGCTTGATGTGCTTTCCCAGAACTATAAAAGCGGGGATCTTGATACCAAATCCCTGATCACGCTTGGTATTTTGAACGCGATTACCGACCCGGAGCAGGAAAAAATGGTCGAGGAAGGGCTGGAGGAAGAGGCACGCAAGGCCTGGCAGCATGCGCGTAAATATCGCAACAAAAAGGTTAAACCCGAAAAGGTGAAGGTGCTTGAAAAGCTTTCGGCTGAAAAAAGTACGGGTTCTCTGCGTTGATTTCCTGCTTTTTGCAAAAAAAGGCTTGACCGCGCGCAAAAACTATGTTATAGTAATTTTACCTCTGAAAAAAAGGCTTTGTTTTTGCGCCTGAAGAGCCTTTTGTGAGGGAGGCTAAAAATTTCCGTATAACCGGGAGGTGCCGTCAATGAGAGTGAAAGTTACCCTTGCTTGTTCTGAATGCAAACAGCGCAACTATAATACCATGAAGAACAAGAAAAACGATCCAGACAGATTGGAAATGAACAAGTATTGCAGATTCTGCAAAAAGCACACCTTGCATAAAGAGACCAAATAATTAAGGCGGGAGGACTGAATATGGCAGAAGAAACCAAAAAGAAACCGAACAAGTTCAAAGCTTTCTTTAGCCGAATTGGAAAGTTTTTCCGCGAGATCAAGAGCGAAGTCAAAAAGATCACATGGCCGGCGGTTCCGACTGTGTTCAAAAACATGGGCGTAACGCTTGTAGTCATTTTTGTGGTAGGCGCATTTGTGTTTGCTCTGGATTTCGGACTGAACAAATTGTTGGGCCTTGTTATGGAGGTTTCCTCGA
>JAHZES010000082.1:7844-8581 GCA_019421725.1 Clostridiales bacterium
AGACGCGAAATGGTATGTTGTGCATACTTATTCGGGTTATGAAAATAAGGTCGCTTCCAATTTGGAAACGACGGTGGAAAACCGTCACCTGGAGGATTTGATTCAGGAGGTCAAGGTTCCGGTAGAGACCGTAACTGAAATTCGGGACGGCAAGACGCATGAGGTTGAGCGCAAGCTTTTCCCGAGCTACGTTTTTGTTAAGATGGTGCTTACAGATGAATCCTGGTATATCGTGCGCAATATTCGCGGTTGCACAGGGTTTGTGGGTCCTTCTTCAAAGCCGGTTCCGCTGACTGAAAAAGAAGTTCTCTCCATGGGGATGGAGACGAACCAGACCGAAGTGGAGTATGCCGTCGGGGATTCCGTTCGTATTGTGGACGGAGCGCTTGAGGATTCCGTGGGAACGGTTGAATCAATTGATCTCGACAAAAACAGCGTTCGGGTCGTTATTTCGATGTTCGGGCGCGAAACGCCGGTGGAGCTTGAGTTGGATCAGGTTGAACCGGTGGAATAATAAAACAGGTAATTTGCGGGTTTCCGCTGATTATGAGGCGTAGCGTGTGCTCGCCCCGTGTGGGAGGAAGAAAAACCTGTATCATTCTTCCGCCATTTACCACAAATTTTGGAGGTGCAGAAGATGGCTCAAAAGGTAACGGGCTTTATTAAGCTCCAGATACCGGCCGGCAAAGCAACGCCGGCGCCGCCAGTAGGACCTGCTCTTGGTCAGCATGGCGTCA
>JAHZES010000083.1:0-729 GCA_019421725.1 Clostridiales bacterium
GATGTTCGCTGGAGGATGATGTTACCGAGGTTAAGGCTCCCGTAAATCTGTCGGGCATGAGAACCCGTGAGTTTGACGTAACGAATATCGCGCTTGCAGATTCCTCCCATACCAACGCCGGAGTCCGTGTTCTGACCAAAACGATTCATTTGACCATAACCGGCCCTGCGGAGCAGATCGAGGGGATCACGGCAAACGACATCAGCGTTGCTATCCAACTGGATGAGGAACAGCAATCCATCGGGAAGCATGAGATCCCGGTCACTGTGCAGATCAATGGCGGAGACCGCTGCTGGGTTTACGGCTCTCCGACTGTTTTTGTACAGATAACGGACAGCACTTCTTCTTCATGACAAATAGACTGAACCTTCAGGCATCTCCCGGCGGGAGGTGCCTTTTTAATGCACATGCCGTTCTACCGGCTCATATTTTGTTATTGCCGGATCTATTTGTTCCGGTATTCAGAGAGAAGGGATATTCATGAAGACTGGAATTGCTTTAATTGGCGACGGTGCGGGTGCGGCAGGTGTTTGGCAGGCAATGAGCGCGCTGCGTCTGTCCCATTTGCCGTTACTGGCGGTAGACGATACGGCGTTGCCGCTTCTCTGTAGGCTTCTGTGCCGAAAATATAAAATTTCACCACGCAGACAGAAAAGAATGGAACGCGGCGGCGTGGTTGCGCAATTGGAGCTGTTGCGGCTGGCGCGTTGGCTGCGCAGGCATGCCGCG
>JAHZES010000083.1:739-5174 GCA_019421725.1 Clostridiales bacterium
CGCTGGTCTGCGCTCCCGGTACTGACGTTTTTCTTTCCGGCGGCAAAAAGCTTTGCAGCGATGACTGCGAGCTATTGTTGTGTGTGATGCATGCTTCGCGTATGGTCAAAAAGAAGACCGCCTGCGTATGGCCGTTACGCGCGGCAGGAGCAGAAAAAACAGTTGCGTTTTTGCTGAATTCACAGCATGTGCATACCGGTTTGGAAAGCTCCTTTCAGGTTTTCTTTGAGAAAAACAGTATACGCGCGGCAGAAGACGTGTTTTGCCGGCTTTGGCAGCGCCGGTTGGAGTTGTATGACGCGCTGTTGTTCTAAAACAGAAAGAAATAAACGCAAGGCCATGCGTATCATATCTTTGGGTCTCAGTCTTTATACTCATAGGGTTTTTGTTGAATTTATGCGGATGAAATGCTAAAATAATAAAAATAAAGAAAAAAGAAGGAAGAAAGCAGCAGATGAAACAGTGGCTGATTGCAAAACCGGATAAGAAAAAAGCAGCAGAGCTGGCAGAACAGAACGATTTTTCGCCGTTTTTGACGCTGCTGCTGCTTACGCGTGGCTATGATACGCCGGAAAAAATCAGCCATTTTCTGCAGGCGGACGATTGGGACGATCCGCTGCTGCTCCGCGATATGGACAAGGCGGTTGACCGGATTCTGCGTGCGTTGGATTCATTTGAAAGAATCATTATTTATGGCGATTATGACGCTGACGGCGTAACCTCGACAGCGCTGCTGTACTCATATTTGGAGCAGCGCGGAGGCAATGTGGGTTATTTTATTCCGGATCGCGAGGCAGACGGATACGGTATGAACCGCGGCGCTGTCAAGCGAATTGCCGAGGAGGGCGCTCGGCTGATCATTACAGTGGACAACGGTATTTCTGCGGCCGATGAGATCGCTTACGCTGCAGAGCTGGGCGTGGATGTGGTTGTTACGGACCATCACACACCTCCGGCGGTGCTTCCGCAAGCGATTGCGGTAGTAAATCCGCACCGGGAGGGCTGCACCAGTCGATTTAAAGAACTGTGCGGAGTAGGCGTTGTGCTGAAGCTGGTAGCAGCGCTGGAGGGCAAAGAGCTGGACATTCAGGCACTGTTTGAAAATTTTGCGGATTTTGCTGCGATTGGAACAGTGGGTGATATTGTTCCGCTGCAGGGTGAAAATCGGCACATTGTCCGTGAAGGACTTTATCAGATCGCTAACAGCGAAAGGCCGGGGATCCGCGCTCTTCTTGAAAAAACGGGGCTGCAAAGTACCGTTTCGGCAGGCAACCTTTCTTTTACCGTCGTGCCCCGCATCAATGCGGTAGGACGAATGGGTTCTTCCGACCGTTCGGTCAGGCTGCTGCTCTCCGATTACGAAGAGGAGGCCGCTTCGCTGGCAGACGAGATGGAACAGGAAAATGACGAGCGGCAAAAGCAGGAGCAGGCGGTGCTGGAAAGGGCGCTGGAGCAGCTGCACCGTGAGCCGCGCCGCCAGCTTGAGAGGGTGGTCGTCGTCTGGGGAGAGGGCTGGCATCCGGGTGTATTGGGGATCGTTGCCTCCCGTATTACAGAAAAATTCGGGAAGCCAAGCGTTGTTCTTTCAATTGATGGAACAGAGGCAAAAGGATCCTGCCGTAGTATTACAGGTTTCTCCATCATTCGTGCATTGACAGACTGTGCACCGCTGCTTTCTCGCTTTGGCGGCCATACGCTTGCGGCAGGCTTGACTTTGCAGACGGAAAAACTGGAAGAATTTTTTAATGAGATCAATCGCTGTGCGGCAATGCAGTGCCCTCGGATGCCAATGCCGCAAGTCAATATTGATTGCAAACTGAAGCCGGAGGGGCTTTCGGCTTCGCTGGCGGCAGAACTGGAGCAACTGGAGCCGTTTGGAGCAGGGAATCCTACTCCGGTGTTCGCGCTGCTTGAATTGGAGCTCAGGGAGATTCGGCCGGTTGGCGGAGGAAAACATCTTCGGCTGCTGTTTTCGCGCGAAGAATGTTCGGTTTCCGCCATGCTGTTTCGCACCACACCGCAGGAGTTTCCGTTTGTTCCGGGAGATGTTCTTGATTTGGCTGTGACCCTGGAGTGCTCGGAGTATCGCGGAGAAGAGCGGCTCTCTGTTTTTATTCGTGATTATCGACCTGCAGGACAGGATACGGAGCAGCTGTTTGCGCAAAAGCAGAATTATGAAGCATTTGCCCGTGGAGAGGCTGCAGACAAAGCGTCCATGATTCCGGATCGCGCACAGCTTGCCGCTATTTACCGTTTGCTGCAGCGTGAGCAGAATAAGCCGCGAACAATAGAATACCTTTGCAGTCGGCTGAAAGATGAAAAAATCGGTTATGATAAGCTTACCATTGCACTGGTTGCAATGCGGCAGGCCGGGCTGCTTCGGATGAAACGGGATGCAGATACGCTGACGGTGTCTCTCTGCGCAACCAGCGGCAAGGTTCCGCTGGAGCAGGCGCCGATCCTGCAAAAATTGCGTGCAAGGTAGTTCCCGAGAAAGGATTGTTGCATCATGGCAGATGAAATTCAAAAACAAAGCAAGGAAGAACAGGCGAAAGAGATTGCCGAATGGCGTACGATTCTGAGAAAAGCCATTGAAGCAGGGAACCGTCCTTTTGATATGGAACGTATTGAGGCCGCCTACCGATTGGCAGAGGAAAAGCACTCCGGCCAGTTTCGCCAGTCCGGAGAGCCCTATATTGTTCATCCGCTTGCTGTAGCGACGATCGTTGCCGAGCTTGGGATGGATACCGAGTCGGTAATGGCCGCGCTGCTGCACGATGTGGTAGAGGACACCAATGTTACGCTGGAGCAGATCGAGAAGCTTTTCGGTAAGGAAATTGCTTCGCTTGTGGACGGGCTGACGAAGCTGGGACGGATTCCGTATTCCTCGCGCGAGGAGCAGCAGGCGGAGAATATCCGGAAAATGCTGATCGCCATGGCGGACGACATTCGCGTGATCATCATCAAGCTTGCCGACCGGCTGCACAATATGCGGACCATTCGCTTCAAACCGCCGCAGAAGCAGCGGGATACCGCATTGGAAAGCATGGAGGTATTTGCACCGATCGCGCATCGGCTCGGTATCAGGACGGTCAAGGAAGAGCTGGAAGATCTTTCTATTAAAATCCTTGACCCGATCGCCTACGAAGAAATTGAAAAAAATCTGAACATGCGCAAAGCGGAACGCGACGATTTTATCCGTCTGACCAAACAGCGAATCCACGACCGTGTTTCCCCAATGATTCCGAACATTTATTTGGAGGGGCGCGTCAAAAGCATCAACGGGATTTACCGCAAAATGTATGTACAAGGAAAGTCCTTTGATGAGATTTACGATATTTATGCAGTCCGCGTCATTGTAGATACCGTTAACGATTGCTATAATGTGCTCGGTATTATTCATGATATGTTCCGGCCGATCCCGAATCGCTTTAAGGATTATATTTCGACGCCGAAACCGAATATGTATCAGTCGCTGCACACTACCGTCCTCAGTAAAGAGGGAATCCCTTTTGAAGTGCAGATTCGCACATGGGATATGCATCATACTGCGGAATACGGTATTGCGGCGCATTGGAAGTACAAACTCGGTATTTCCGGCGGCGATGATAAGCTTGAGGAACGGCTGGCGTGGATTCGTCAGCTGCTGGAGAATCAGGCCGAAACAGGCGATGCCAGCGAATTGATCCGCTCCATTAAATCTGATATCGCTCCGGAGGAGGTCTTTGTGTTTACGCCCCGCGGCGATGTGATCAGTTTGCCAACAGGGGCGACGGTGATCGATTTTGCTTATGCGATCCACAGCGCAGTCGGTAATCGGATGATCGGTGCAAAGGTGGACAGCAGAATTGTTCCGATTGACTATAAAGTAAAAACCGGTGAAATTATCGAGATCCTGACCACCAAGGAGGTTGGCAGAGGTCCCAGCCGCGACTGGCTCAAAATTGTAAAAACCAGCGAGGCGCGTAATAAAATTCGACAATGGTTTAAAAAAGAAAAGCGCGAAGAAAATATTGAGCAGGGCAAGGCCGAGCTGGAAAAGGAGTTCCGCCGCAACGGAATTGATTTGCAGGGTGACGAAATGGATGCTTTTCTGCTTGGGATTGCCAAAAAGCAGCACTGCAACAGCCTGGACGATCTTTATGCCGCGATCGGTTACGGAGGAGTTCAGCTTTGGCGGATGATCCCGCGCGTGCGTGAAGAGTATGCTAAAATTGCCAAACCGAAGGAAGAGCCAGCTGCACCGGTGCTGGAGCCCGGAACCGAAAAGGTTTCCAGCGGAGTTGTTGTGGACGGCGTAAACGATTGTCTGGTAAAGTTTTCCCGCTGCTGCAATCCGCTGCCCGGCGATCCGATCGTTGGCTTTATTACGCGAGGCTTTGGCGTGTCGATCCACAAAAAGGATTGCAAAAATGTTCCGGCGGATATTTCCAAG
>JAHZES010000083.1:5184-8568 GCA_019421725.1 Clostridiales bacterium
AGGAGCCGGAACGCTGGGTGAATGTCCATTGGGCAAATCAGGTGCAGGAAACCTTTAAGGCTGTCTTGGAAATCCACGCAACGGACCGAGAGGGTCTTCTGGCAGATATTACGATTCAGCTTTCCAATATGCACCTGATGATTCATGCGTTGAACTCGCGCGCGCTGAAGGACGGAACTGCCGTCATTTCCGCCACCACAACGGTTACAGGAATGGAACATATGAACGCTATTATGACAAAGCTGAAGGCTGTGAAAGGCGTTATCAGTGTCAAGAGATCCTGACAAGACCGAAACCACGAAAGGAAGATATGCTTTGAGAGCTTTACTCCAGCGTGTGACTCACGCCGAGGTTTCAGTGGAAGGAAAGTGCACCGGATCCGTCAAAAACGGATTTCTGGTTTTGCTTGGCGTTGGGCAAAATGACACGGAAGAGCAGGCACGGCAGCTTGCAGCGAAAATTGCAGGACTGCGCGTGTTTACTGATGAGCAGGATAAAATGAATTTGTCGCTGGCTGAAGTAAACGGCGGCGCGCTGGTGGTTTCGCAGTTTACCTTATATGCCGACTGCCGGCGGGGGCGCCGTCCTAATTTTATTCCGGCGGCGCCTCCTCAGCTGGCTGAACCGCTTTACGAACGGTTTTGTCAGCTGCTGCGGGAGGAAGGGATCGAACGGGTAGAGTGCGGCATCTTTGGTGCGGAAATGAAGGTTTCGCTCTGCAACGACGGCCCGGTGACGATTTGGCTTGATACAGAAGAGCTTTCTTTGCCCAAAAGGCATTGACCGCAGACAAAGATCGTTACGCCGCAGAAACAGCGGCGATCTCGTTCTGGTAAAAATCGATTTTACCCTGACGGAAAAGGAATGATTATTTATATGAAAATTACGAGGATTCCGACCGGAGAACTGCAGGAAAACGCTTATTTGCTCACAGATGAGCAGACCAGAAGCATTGCGGTCATTGACCCCGGCTTCCCGGCACCGGATTTAATGAAGGCTGTGCGCGCCGCAGGCAACCGGATCGCGATGGTTTTGCTGACGCACGGCCACTTTGACCATATTGGCGCAGTGGAAGAAATTCGTGCAGCTACCGGCGCGCCGGTATATGCCGCCGAAGAGGAGCTTGCGATGCTTTCTGATGCACGAAAAAATCTTTCCGCCATATTTGGGGCACCAATGAGACTGGCCGATGTTCTGCCGCTGCATGACGGTGATACCCTGTCGCTTGGCGCCCTTGTAATTCGTGCAATTCATACGCCGGGTCATTCTATGGGGGGAATGTGCTTTTTGGCAGGCGACGCATTGTTTTCCGGCGATACGCTTTTCGCCGGCAGCGTTGGCAGAACGGATTTCTGGGGCGGCGACAGCGCGATGCTGATGCGTTCTGTTCACCGGCTGGCGCAGCTGCCCGGAGATTACCGTGTGCTGCCCGGGCATGGGGAGGAAACCAGCCTTGCGCGGGAACGATTGAGTAATCCCTATTGCGGAGAGGAGTTCAAAATTTGATTACCGTAATCTGTAAAGGCCATTCGTTCCGTTATGAAATGGAAAACGTTTGCCGCATTTTCTTTCCGCAGGAAAAATTTTTGCCGGAGCGGCAGCCGGGCGTTTCCGATTGCATTACGCTGACCAGAACGGAGACCGAGGCCGAAGCGCGGCTTGCCGTGTCGGTTTTGCTTGGCGGCGAACGGAGCGAAGAACAGGCGCTTCTTTCACGCGCTCACCCCGATTATGAAAAGGAATGCGAACGCCGGCTTGCGGTGCTGTTATACCGTTTGCTGACAAAGTGCTGCGGTTTTGAATCCAAATGGGGGATCCTGACCGGAGTACGCCCGGTCAAACTGATGCATCGGCTTGCGGAGGAGCTTGGCGAGCAGGATGCGTGCGATTATTTTACCGGCCGACTGCTCGTTTCGCCGGAGAAAACGGAGCTTTGCCGGCAAACCGCGGTGCGGCAGGAACCGATCGTGCAGGCGTCCCGACCGGAATCGTTCAGCCTGTACGTCTCCATTCCATTCTGCCCGACCCGCTGCGCCTATTGCTCGTTTGTTTCTCAGTCCATAGAAAAGGCTAAAAAACTTCTTCCCGATTATGTGGAGTACCTCAAAAAGGAACTGCAGCAAACAGGAGAGATTGCCAGGGCGCTGGGTCTGCGGCTGGAGACGGTCTATTTTGGCGGAGGCACACCGACGACGCTTTCTGCCGAACAGCTTTCCGGGCTGATTGCAGTGATCGATAAAGCGTTTGACCTTTCCGCCGTGCGGGAATATACGGTCGAGGCCGGACGCCCGGACACAATTACGCCGGAAAAGCTTTCGGCTCTGAAAAGCGGAGGCGTTACACGTATCAGCATTAACCCGCAAACGATGAACGATACGGTGCTGGAGCGTATCGGACGCCGCCATACCGCGCGGCAAACGCTGGATGCTTTTGCACAGGCGCGGAAGGCAGGGATGGACAACATCAACATGGACACCATTGCCGGACTGCCGGGCGATACCGCCGAAAGCTTTGCAGAAACCTTCCGGATCCTGACAGAGCTTGCGCCGGAGAGCATCACGGTTCACACGCTTGCCCTTAAGCGGTCTTCTTATCTGAACCATGAAGAGGGGCTTTCACTTGCACAGGAAGCCGCCGCCGTTGACCGAATGGTTTCTCATTCGCAGCAGGTGCTTTCGGCGGTCGGTTATCTGCCGTACTACCTTTACCGGCAGAGCAAAATGCTCGGCAATCTGGAAAACGTGGGCTGGTCAAAGCCGGGTTATGAAGGTCTTTACAATGTTTATATTATGGAAGAAACTCACACGATTCTTGCCTGTGGAGCGGGCGCAACATCCAAGCTGCGTTCCCCGTATGGAGAACAGATTGAACGAATATTCAATTTCAAGTTTCCGTATGAATATATGGAACGCTTTGACGAAATGCAAAGCCGCAAGGGAGGAATATTGAATTTCTATGAGCATTGCAAGTAATCGCTATATGAAATACACCGCGCGATTGGAAGCGATCAACCGCGAAATTACCACTCAACCGAAGCTTTTGATTGGTGAGGTGGAGGAAAATTTCCGTATTTCGATCGAAGAAATTGCGCTGCACGCCAGAAGCCGGGGGTTTCATCTGATTTTGCTTGCCGGGCCTTCCAGCTCCGGCAAGACGACCGCGTCACATCTGCTGACCGATTATTTTGAAACGATGAACGTCAACGCGCATGTGATTTCGCTGGACGATTTTTTCATTGGACGGGATCAGGCGCCGCTGTTGCCGAATGGCCGGCCGGATTTTGAATCTCTCGCGGCTCTGGATGTCGATCGTATTCAACAATGCCTTACCGGGCTGGTAAACCGGGGACGGTGTGAAATGCCGGTGTTTAATTTTACCACCGGA